>JAUPLE010000701.1 GCA_030837085.1 Acidobacteriota bacterium
AACAGGCAACTCTCGATTTCTCCCAATTCAATTCGATATCCCCTTATTTTCACCTGGTGATCAATCCTGCCCAGGAATTCAATAATCCCTTTAGTGGTTCCCCCCGCCGGGAGGCTGTCACGTAACCATCGCGCCAGATCCCCGGTTTTGTATAGAATATAGGTCTTATCGGACCCACTGGACCTTTTAAACTTTTCTGCGGTTAGCTCTGGGTTATTCAGATAACCGGACGCCAAACCGGCCCCTGCAATGCACAACTCCCCGGCCATTCCTTCCGGCATTGGTCGCAAGTTCCTGTCCAGTATATATAGCCTATGAAGGACTGTCGGCCGCCCAATGGGAATATTGGCGCTGTCGTCAATGCTCTCACATTGACCGGCGGTCAGGGTGTAAATCGAGCAATTGATGGTGGCTTCGGTTGGACCATAGCCGTTGTGGATTTTGCATCCGGGAGAAACTACCGCACAGATACTATTAACGATATTGCCGGTAAGCCGTTCCCCCCCAAGATGCACCACCTTCAGCGAGGGCATCTTTTCACCTAGAGAAACAACACTGTTGAAAAAAGCCGGTGTGCTGTGAGCCGTATCGATGGAATGCATATTTATAAACCGGCTGTACAATCCAAAATCGCCAACCTTTTTTTTGTCTACCACATACAAACTACTCCCGAAAAGGAGGGTTGTAAAAATTTCAAACACCCCAAAATCGAATGTGTAAGACAGGTTCTGCATCACCCGGTTCCAGAGATCTAATCCCATATAATCCCGGAACCAATAAAATTCGGGTATTAAATGACGGTGTGTAATAGGAACTCCCTTGGATTTCCCCGTTGAACCCGAAGTATAAATCACGTAGCAGGTATCACCCACATCTTTTTGTTCATTGTTTTTTCCCAGGCCGATATTTGTTTCACCATTAGTAACATCGTCGATGCAAACAATATGCTTCACCAACCGGTTAATTTTCGCTATTTCCCGCGCTGTTTCATAATTATCCTGATCCGTTAAAATGGCCGTTATACCACAATCACCTATAATATAATTAATCCTGTCTTTAGGAAAGGTGGGGTTAATGGGAACAAACGGATTCCCTGATTTTAATATCCCCAAAAGCCCTATCAATAAAGCAGGCCTATCTTCTGCAATTATCCCAATAAAACCATTCATCCAGGTAACCTTATTTTTTTTAACTTTGATTAATCCACGGTAGGCGTTAATTGCCTTTAAAGCATGAATATATCATAACCTTTTAGCGTGTTAAATAGGGAATTTCCTGAACTTATCCCGGTACAAAGAAGAACTCTCGGTACAGGCCAAAACACAGGGAAACGAGCAGTACTTCTCAACAGGTAAAATTTTTGCCAATGAGACTTATCTTATAAAATACTGGATATTTTATGTTATTCTAGGGAAAGCTGTGGAAGTTCGGTTTTTCCCCGGTTAAAATATTTGAAAATGCATCAGGAGTGCAATGGCCCGAAGGGCCTTCTTGGGGCGCGGGCGCCGTAACGTCGCCGCGCCGCATCCTCAATATGCTTCAATTTTTACTAAACGTATCTCCAACGGACCATTGTAAAGAGGAATGCGACGGGAAATCTTCAAACCAATGTGTTTTGATAATTCTTTGTTTCCCACCAGGATGTAAGCAGTCGAACCTTGACACCGCTGCTTAAGAAAATCACCCATATCCTTGAAAAGAACTTGCAGATTCTCCATGTCGCTGGTACGGACACCATAAGGTGGATTACTTATAATTACATGGTTTTCTGCCTTGCGAATGTCCCGGAAATCCTTACGCTGCACAGGAATACGAAACCCGCCGGGGATTTCCTTTAAATTTCGTAATGAGGCTTCTACCGCCTGTAGAGAAATATCACTCCCTTTTATCAAACGCGCTCCCTGGGGATACTCCCGGATACGACTGTCACATGCATTTTTTACTTCTCGCCAGAGATTGAAATCAAAATCCGGTAAATGAAAAAAACCGTAGGTGCCCCGCTTAAAACCCGCGGGAATACGACAATAAGCCATCAGCGCCTCTGAAAGCAAAGTCCCGGAACCGCACATTGGATCCAACAAGGGTTTGATATCATCATCCGGCCCCGGCCAACCGCTGATGCGAATGACAGCGGCCGCCAGTGTTTCCTGGATTGGGGCCGCCACCGTCTCCTTGCGGTAACCCCGGCGGTGCAGCGAACCTCCTGACGTATCCAGGCTGATTACCGCTTGATCTTTACGGATATTCAGGTTTAACCATACGTCGGGCTCCTCCGTGTCTACATCCGGCCGCCGGCCGTATTTCTTGCGAAAGTAATCGGCAATGGCATCTTTTAAACGAAGAGAAGCAAACTGGGAATGCTTAATCCGGCTGTCGGATACACTGGAAAAAATGGCAAATGTTTTCTGGGCAGGGAAAATACTTGCCCAATCCAGGGCCTCAGCCTTTTTATATAACACCTGGTCCGAAGGACAGGGAAAGGAAACCAGCGGCGCCAATACCCGGCTGATGATACGGCCGCAGTAATTGATCCGGTACAGGGTCTCCTGAGAAGCAGTGAAGTAAACCCCACAGAATCCTTCTTTGCAATCCTTAGCCCCCAGTTCCTCCAACTCACTTTGGGCCAATTCTTCAAGTCCTCTCCCAGCCTGGGCAAAATAGCGATGGCTCCGTTGATATTCAAACATCGAAATATTTGTTAAGACCCTTGCGTTACTGGTTTTGTTTTTTGCATTTCGACCATATCATGCATTACTGAGATGGTCTCTTTTAACAACAGGTCCTTATCGATCTGCTTGAACCAATCTTTTTCTCTGTCCTTCTCTATTTTAAATAATTCCTCGGAGGCAAAGGATTCTTTTTGAATTTCCTGGGAAGGCTCAATTTTAATATGACACGACGCTTCTTCCACTTTGTTGAAACTCTCCCGCTCTTTGCGCAATTTTTTTTGATCCTCCATTACCCGTTTCAATTGCAGACTTTGAAGGGTCTGATCCTGCGCCGCTTTCAGCTTTTGAATATACTCTTGCAGGAATTTGAACCTGGTTTCCTTTGCGGTGCGTTCTTTACTTCTTTCTTCCAGGAGTTTCAAGTCCAATGAATCGTTATTCGACCACCGCGTGTATTCAGCCGGGGGAATGGCGTCGCCACTCAATGAGTACGGCAAATAACTTTCACCTATTTCCAGGGCGGAAAATTGATCCGGCAGGATAACATCCGGGATCACCCCTTTCTGTTGGATAGAGGCGCCTTTGATACGGTAAAATTTCTGGATGGTAATGGTTAAAGCGCCCAGGGGCTGGCCGTCCGACTGTCTCCGGGATACATAATTATCCAGGTTGAGCATGGCCTGGACTGTGCCTTTTCCAAAGGACCGGTTACTGCCCACGATTACGGCCCTATCATAGTCCTGGAGAGCCGCCGCCATGATTTCCGAAGCAGATGCGCTCAACGAATTAACCATTATTACTAATGGTCCATTGTATACTGTTCCAGGATCGGGATCTTTGAGTACCTGGATATCGGACCGGCTGTCTTTTACCTGCACGATGGGCCCTTCGGGTATAAAAAGACCGGACATACGTACTGCATCCAACAGCGCGCCGCCGGTGTTGTTGCGCAAATCCAGGATTATCCCGTCTACTTTTTTCGCTGTTAGTTTCTCTAATTCCTTTTTGACATCGTCCGTGGAATTGCGACCCTCACTGTGATTGAAATCATTGTAAAATTTCGGTAAATAGATGTAACCAAACCTTTTTCCCGTTTTTTCATCGCCCACGATGGCCGACCTGGCAAAAGTCTCTTCCAGTATTATCACATCACGGATAATGGGGATCACTTCGATCTGGCCGTCCGGCTTTTTGACCGTCAACTTTACCAGCGTCCCTTTTTTACCACGGATCAATTTAACGGCATCCTCAACCCGCATGCCCACGATATCCTCGGGCTCGTCTTCACCCTGTCCGACTTTCATGATGAGGTCCCCGGGCTGGGGGCGTTTTTGCTTCCAGGAGGGACTGCCTGGGACTATATCAGTCACTTTGACATAGCCATCCTCTTCTCTTAACAACGCCCCAATCCCTTCAAATGAACCGGACATCTGCATGTCGAAAGCTTCTTTATCCATGGGGGGGAAATAGGTGGTATGCGGGTCATAAACCTGCACCAGGGAATTCAGGTAAAGGGCGAGTCCATCTTTTTCATAGGTTTGTAGAAGGCGGTTGAGAATGCTCTTTGTACTTTTGGCCACGGACTTCCTGGCCTCTTCCTCCAACTGGGCATCGGTTTTTGTTTTTCCCTTTTCTTTCTCTTTTTCCTGTTTTTCTTTCAGGTCAATAAACTGGAGTAACGTACGGTACTTCAGTATCTTTCTCCATAATTCTTTCATTTCAGGTAAATCAGCGCAATAGTTTCGCTTTTCCGGGTCTAATTCAATATTTTCACCGATGGTAAAATCGAAAGGTTTGTCCAGGAGTTCCTGGTAGAATTTCATTACGTCCTGGGTCCGTTCCCGGATGAGTTGGGTGGCGGAGGTCATCAATTCTGTGTCCCCATCTGCAAACTCCTCGCCGATCTTATCCTTGTATTTAGCCAGTTCCTCTGTATCCTTTTGCAGCAGGAAACGTTTATTGGGATCCAGGACATCCAGGAATTCTTTAAAGGCGTTCCCTGAGAAATCCTTATTGACTTTTTTCCCACTGTAATGGAGATTCTCCAACCCGGTGTAAATAAGTTGTGACAGTAAGTGCGCCCTGTTGGCCTGGGTTTGGGTAAATGTATTCAGGGCATTGGCCAACAGTACTATCACTGCTGCCATTGTTATTATTGATAATATTTTTCTTCTCACATATCCTCCTACCGTTATTCTACATCATTGATCGGACGGGCGTACCGGGCGAATAAAATGGACGCTGGCGCCTTCGGAACTCAATACGATACCTGTATAGAAACGCACCACCCATAGGTTGTTCCCTGCGAATGAATCCCCGGTCCAGATACGCTTCTGGTCACCGGAAAAAAACGGGTCAATATAAAGACCTTTATTGTTTTTGCTCCCTTTCAATAAAGAGGCCGCTTCTTCCAATGTTGGCAGCCGCCAGTTTGTGTATCCGGCATATTGCTTGCTGTTAAGGTCTTTGAACCACTTTGGGATTTTTTTTTGTTCTACTTCTCCGCTGGAGCCGCCCGGGTGCCACATCAAACCGGTTTTATGATCGATAATCACCGGGTCCCCATTAATGGTTTTATTCTCAAAATCATTTTTGAAACGCCCGGTAGGATTTATATTGCCATCATAAAATCCATGACGTTTAATCATGACTTCCACCTCACCGAGACTAAGGGACAGATAGCCACTCCTCAGTGAATAGGTGGGTTTTGGTTTTACTTTATTTAAATCCTGGAGAGTGATCCCTTCCTTTAATTGCTCTATCTTTGTCATGGCTTCATTCAGATGACGACCGGTAGGGTAATCATCCAGGTATTTGCGATAAGCATCGACGGTATTTTGCGCCGCTGCATTTTTAAAAGTATCGTCATCGCTCATTGCCGGCGGCGGAGATGCCGGTATCTGTATGTTGGACGTTTTCCCGGCAGTGTTTCCTTTCGAAATCCCGGTTTCTTTATTCTCAATTCTCCCCGGAGTCCCCGATCCGGTTAAAGAGTTATCCTGCAACTGCGTTTTTTCTATGGGAGCAACGTCTGGTGGAATGGGTGAAGCGGCGTTCCTTGTATCCCTACTTTGCTGGGGAGATGATTCGGCCCGTTTGCCTGTTTCTTCGCTAACAAGCCCCT
Source organism: Acidobacteriota bacterium (assembly GCA_030837085.1). Classification (GTDB taxonomy): domain Bacteria; phylum Acidobacteriota; class Aminicenantia; order UBA2199; family UBA2199; genus JAKAGC01. Next base: position 5,794 of record JAUPLE010000701.1, read on the forward strand.
GGTAGAAAAAATAAGCAAAGATCGCCAGCATGACCACTGCCACCAAAATAATAACAAATAAAGGGGAAGGGGATTTTTTTTTTGATTTTTCTTTATAAAGTTTCCGGCTTACCGGTTCTATTGGTATTTCCCTCGGGGTGGTTCTTTCCAGGGACTCCTTAAACCATGCCGGCACTGGAGGTTCTTCGGGTTCGATACGTTTTATTGTCTCCCTTGATGTAATTGTAGCCATCAATTCTGGGGGCGCCGCTGTTTTTATCGGTTCTACAGGTGAATCCGAGGCTGGGGGTTTTACCGTCTCTATTTCGTCAAGCTCATAAAGTAATTTTTCCGCGTCGACATCGATATCGGACAGCGCAGGTTCGTCAGGTTCAGTATGCTCAGTATATTCAGAAGATTGAGTAGGCTGAATGGGTTGGGTGGTTTGGTCAGGTTGGAGACGTGCCGGTTCAGGTTCACGGAGGATTTCGTCGATCAACTGCTGAAGTGCAGCGCCGTTTTTGATCCGGTCTTCTTTATTTTTGGCCATCATTTTATCCAGTAGGGGTTGATATCGGGCCAGGGGGGTAGGTAATTTGGGAACAGGTTCCTGGATCTGTTTGAGGGCGACTGCCATGATCGTATCTGCCCGGTATGGTTTTTCACCTGTCAGTATTTCGTAAAGCACTACCCCGAGCGAATAGAAGTCGCTGCGTCCGTCAAGGGCGCCTGTTTGGCATTGTTCCGGGCTCATATAATGGGGAGTTCCGATGCCCATACCGGTTTTGGTCATTTGCAGATCGGTATCGACGGCACGGGCAATTCCGAAATCCACCAGCACCGGGGTGCCATCCTGCCTGAACATGATATTATCCGGTTTAATATCCCGGTGGATAATGCCCTGTTTATGCGCATAATCCAGGGCCGGGGCTATTTTTTTTATGATGTTTAATGATTCTCTTGGTGGGAGTTTACGGCTGGGGCTGCTTTTTATCAGGTCTTTCAGACTTCCGTCAAGAAGTTCCATTACAATATAATAGAGCTTCCCCACATGGTCTACGTCGTATATGGAAATAATATTGTGGTGGCTCAGGTTGGCAGCGGTTTGGGCTTCGATCATAAAGCGATCCGCTAGTAATTTGTTCTTTAAAAGTGCGGGGTCCAACACTTTAATTGCTACTTTCCGTTGTAATTTTTGCTGGACGCCCTGGTACACGGTGGCCATACCGCCTTCACCCAATACAGACTCAATAATATAATCGGGAATATAAGGAAGAGCGTTCATTTTCAAATTCCTCGGCTGTACTTCTAACGACGCCAATTATTACGTTTGCATTGTCTTATTATGCCACTTTTTTGTTTCAAAAGCAATAAGAACTCGTAATGAAATTAATCTGAATCGGCACCTGGAAGTATTATTTTTTTCTTTTCTTTTCCCTGAATTTGTCATCCAACCAGTTTCTCTCGGGGGGATAAAAACGGCTCCACTCTGCTTTAACTCCAACTCTCCAGGCTTTATTACCGTATCGCTTTGCAAATGCGATGCGGGCGCCCCTGGCTGTTTTATATATTTCATCGGTCAATAACCTGCACTGGTGAATGATCACCAACCGGTATCCTTCTTTTACAGTCATTATAAAAACGGACTCGATAAAATAATAAATGGAGTTAATCAAAAGCGATATCCTGACTGGGCTCTCAGCTTTCTGCTCTAACTCCACGTTTAGTTTCAATTCCGGCTGCTTCATTGCTTACCTCACGCGACGAAATAATTTATTTATCTCATTATTTTAATGCAAAAAATGTCATTTGTCAACATTGATTTGGTTATTATATTATTTTTCTTGCAAATTAATGTTAATTATGCATTAATGATATGAGTGAGGTATTCTTGAGCTTATACTTTGATGTCTACTGCCTTATCCGTGATAATTCCAGGCGCCAACGGTTCGGCAGTGAATGCCGCAATCTTCTCCCGGGAAACCAGTACCTTTAGATTTACTGATTTGAAATCAGCCCCTAACGGTTCTTCCACTTCGTCAAGGTGGGTTTGGATATATTCTTTTATCTTATTATTCTTTACAAAAAATGTTATATTTAATTTTTTCTCTCCCTGGGAAAAATCGGTCCTGATCTCTCCCATTCGATCCATATCCAGCAGCAGCGATAATTTGAATTCTCCTTGTTCTTTCTTTTTCCGCTTTCGATTGTAAAAGACTTTTAACCGGGCCTCGGCTCCTTCTTTTAAGGGTATTTGAAATGAGAAAACCAGGACGGGCTGCCGAAGAATTTCTGCATCCATGGCGCGTCCTTGTTGGTTCTCGATATTGGTAAGTAACTCTTCAACTGTTTTTTTTATGACTTCTATGTTTTCCAACTGCTGCAAACGGGAGGGAAATTTGTCGCTGTCGAAGTATTCCCGCAGCAGCAGGAGATTGGGCTTTAAGTCGTTGTTAATAATATCAATGGTTTCGGGTGAGTGGCTCAGGCTTTCGCTGCCGATGATGCGTGCAGAAACGCTGGCCAACTGCCCAAGGGCATCGTGGATTTTCTTCTCAAAAAAAATCCCGGAATTCTCCACCAGGGATTTCAATTTGGGTATTAGTTTTGATACGTTTTCGCTAATATCCAGGGGTACGAAGTGGGATTGGAGGGTGGCCAACATTTGCTTTACTTCCGCCGGTAGATTATTGGAATATGCAGCCAGGGTATCCTGGATAACGCCGGAAAGCCGGGACAGGTTGGCAAACATTTCTTTAACTTCGGGGGGTGATTCAAAGAGGGGCTGGCCGGATTGGATATTGGCGCGTAGTTGTATGAGGGCCATCTTTATATTTTCAAAGAGAGCGCCGATATCTTCGCTCAATTGGGCTTTACCGGCGGTGGTGGAAACCCCGGGAATTTTGGCCAACACGCTTTCAATCTCGTTAAGCAAGAACTGGATTTCTTTATCCAGGGGGATACCTGGTCCCCGAACCGCGGCAACCAACCGGGCCAATGGTGTTACTATTTTTTCATTGGTATTAATGGGCTGGTTGTAAGATGTCAGGATATCCAGGATAGCTTTTATTTCAGCAACCAGGTTCTTTAAATTTTTGTTAATTAATCCTTCAAGGGATTGCAGGATTTGCCGGAGTTTGGTCAGTGCTTCTTCTAACTCTTCAGGGGGAAGAGGCATTGTGATTTCGCTGCGTACGCGCTGTTCTACCTGCATCCGTACCAGGGTTTGCTGCTGGAATTCGTTGGCAGCCCTGGCCTGGATGGCGATAGCTTCGCCCTGTTCTGATTTTACTTTGACTTGTTTTGCTTTTCCCGCTTCTTCTACTTCACGGTCTTCCTGTCGGCTGCCGGATTTTGAACTTATCTGTTCACTGGAGAGTTTCTCCAGTTCTTGCCTGGAAATGGATGCATCCTTTACGGCGGTCGTCATGGTCCTATTTTATAAGAATCTTTTTTATATTTCAACCATGAGACGGGTAAAAAGTGAAAAATTATCGTGATATATTGCTGATCGATTAAGAAAACTTCTTGGCATTAAATAAAGGAGAAAAGCGAGACAGCGTTCCCCTGCTGCGCCGTCTCGCCCTTCTTCAATCGGTATTCATCAAAAAAGTTTAATCATTTTACATATTATCTGTAGGAGTTATAAAACTTTGTGCATCTTTAAAACCTTTTCCCGTGACCTTGAATTTTCGCCTGGCTTGTTTGGTATTGCCTTCTTTCCTGGTAACGACAATCTGGGGCGGAGTCTTCTTCAACAACCCGTTGAGTAAAGTTGTTATATTGGGAACGCCATAGCCTAATTTTTTTAAGTGGGAATTAATATCGACACTGGAAAGCTCACGTAAATTCCCTTTTTCTTGCAAATATGCTGCGACTAATAAGATACGGTGACTTACTTTTTTGGCATTCGCGCTGAGGAAAAGGTCTTCAATGGATTCAAAGTCGTCGAAAATTTTTCCTACCACCTGTTTTGTTTTAGCGGCGGCAGGTTTTGCTTTCGGTTCTCCAGCCTCGTCAACATCCGTTTCTGGCTCCGCTTCGGGCGCTACGGTCGGCGTGATTGGTGTGGTTGTCGTGGTTGTCGTGGCCGCTGTAATTGGCGCCGCCGCTGTTTCTCCCGGGGCAGGTATTTCTGCTGCAACAACAACAACTTGCTCGGGTTTTTCCTCTATCAAGTTGAACCGGGCTTTTGTCCAATCGATGACTCGAATCCTTTGCCCATGATTTAAGAGTTTTAAGGCTTCGGATACCCTATTCATGGCAATCAATTCAGGTTCTAAATGCATATGCTTCATACGTTGCATCATTGCCTCCTTTATTTATCTTTGGTTTAGAGTTATATCATACTAAACCAAAAATATCAATATTTTTTTCTACTATTTTATCCTATACCGGCTAAAGTTAAACCGCCCGATTGTCCGCTCTAAGGGCGAATCCTTTATCACCGGGGCTACTTTTTAAGTTAACGGAATAGAGAAAAGGAAAACTTATTTTAAAAAAGTTTTCGCAAGCTTAATGCCTTCTTCCGTTACTCTAAATTTTTTCCTGGAGGATTTGCCCTCTTCTCCGGGTTTTTCAACCTCTACTAGAAGTTGGGGACTCTTTTTCATAAGGCCATTGATGGCTGTGCTTATGTTGCTCACTCCATGTTTTATCCTTTTCAACCTGGAATTAATATCGAAACTGGAGATTTCCGCGAATTTGAGTTTTTCCTGTAAGTAAGCCGACATCAGGAGAATTTTTGAGCTTACCTTTTTTACATTTGCTTCGGAAAATAAGTCTAAGACCGTCTCATAGTTTGTTATATCTGTCTTATCTATACCAGCGGTGCGTGCTTTTCGCGGTCCGGGTTTCCTGCCCCTCCTTCGTCTGACCGCTTTTTCGTCGGGTTCTTCAATTTCCGTGATCTCTGTTTGAGCCTCTTCTTCCGGGGTCTCGAATGCGCTAACTTCATTTAGCCTGTACCTGGCTGTAATCCAATCGATGACCCTTTTCCTTTGCCCATTATTGAGATTTTTAAGTGCATCCAATGTTTCATTCATTGCACTTATTTCTGGGTCTAATTGCATGTTACTTGCCTCCTTGTTTTAATTTAGGACTGTACTTTATCATAAATTAATAAGAATATCAATATTTTTATGAAAATAAATTTGAAAATTTTAATAAAAAAATTTATGAGCGGGGAAATATTATTCCTTTTTATCTGTTTTCAAGGTAATCTTAGTGATCTCACCGCGGGTGAAGATGCGCATGGGAATTGCCCAGAATCCTGTTCCGCAGGAGGTATAAATATACGCGTCCCCTTCCCGGTAAAGTCCGTAAGGATATTTTATTGTGAGGTAAATAAATAGGTCCAGGATGGGAAGCTGGCCGACATGATTATGCCCGGAGAGTTGTAAATCGATGCCTTGCTGAGCTGCCTCTTTAAAATAATGTGCTTTATGGGACAGCAGGATTATGAGGTTTTGGGGATCGCTATTTTTTAGGGCCTCTGCTACCGAAGGCGGCTTATCCCCATATTCCTCAGCCGTGGGATCATTTATCCCGGCGATTTGAATTCCATTGGGTAAAGTAACTAATTCATTGCGCAGCACCCGGATACCTACTTTCGCGGCGGTTTCAAGAAAAATATTCAGTCTATTGAAATAGTATTCATGATTGCCTGTTACGGCCAGGATACCGAATTTTGTCTTTAGTTGTTTTAAGGGTTCGATATCTTTTTTTTGAAATCCATTATCGATTATGTCGCCGGTAATGACTAACAGATCGGGTTTTAAACTATTGGTTTTTGTTACGGTTTCCCGGAACCAGTCCTGTGAAACGAGGTCGCCAAGATGGATATCGGACCATTGGACAATGGTAAAATCCGGGGTATCCGCGGGTAATTTTTTGATGGGTATTACGATTTCTTTTACGATAGGGACTTTAAGTCCGTTGTATAAGCCATACCCTGAAATCACGAATAATAGGGCTAGTACGATAATTACCCGCCGCCGGGGATGTGAAGGGAATATAAAGGCGACACCGCTTTCCAGTAGAAATAGGGTTATGGCCATTATGATAAAACCGTACCAGGCCCCGCCGATGTAATAGAGGGACCGAATACCCAGGCCGTTTCCCCACCAGAGCATCTGGGGCAAGCTTATTATAATTCCTATGAATAAGATAGCGAGTATAATGCGTTTGTTTTTTTTAGTTAGTTCGAGGCCGGCGGACACGCGGGCAAAGACTACGGCATAGAATCCAAACAGCAGCGACAGCGCTGTGACTCCGAGGCCAAAAAAGGCCAGGACAGGTCCAAGGCTGAATATAATAATAAGGCCGCCTTTTTTTTTATCGGGGAGTTTTAATGTCCCGGTTATGATCTTATAAAGGAGCGCAGCCGCAAGTAAATATATCGCCAACAAAATAGGAAACCTGGAAATTTCATGGTAAGCGGGGATTTGTTTTCCATAGTGGAACCCTTTTGAAAGTAAGAAGATGCGGAAGGCAAAGACGACAGGAATCCCTCTTAACCACCAGCGGGTCATGGTAGGGGAGGCCAAGGTTAAACCGGTTGCCAGGAAACACATGGCGCAGAGGGTAGGGAGTGCTAATATCCAGAGGAATCCGCAGTAGATAAGGGGGTAAACGATATCCAGGTGATGCATGGGGACGGAAAATACGAAGTGTATGAATTGTGTTGTCAAATAGAGGCTCCCGGCGAAAACCAGGAATATTTTGACAATTGTATTCCAACGGGAGGAAAGGCCAAAGCCGGTGGAGATTTTTTTATAGCAGTAATAGTGCATAAACACATATATTGCGATGACCAGGACCCATTTCAGCATGGTTTTTCTCCTTAGCGTTCATTGAATGAGTGATTTTTTATTTTATCTTTTACGTAATTGAAGGTCAATATGTTTTCCCTAGCCCCACCCTATGTAAAACATTAAGACATTAAGACAGGGACAGACAACAAAAAGGCGCCAGGAAACATGTTTAATTTCAACTGGCTGGATAACGAGCTGTTCCTCTAAGGAAAAAAAATTATCCTCACGGGATATTCGATGATACCTGTAAGGATCCTGGAATTTCTAGGCCCGAAGTTCAAACATCAAGTCGAGAAGTTGTAACTTTGAAACGCGAAGTTGACATTTTCCTGGAAGGATAATATAATATCCTTCCAGGAAAAAAATGGAATCAAGGAGGATCCCATGGCTTTGCTTGTTCATGCTTTAAAAGCTTACGCGCCGCGTTTGAAAATTTCCAGCCGCGCTTCCATGAATCAAGTCGTTAGTTTCATTGCCGGCCGCACCGGCCTCAATCGCGGCGTTATTTCAATGGTTCTTTATGAACTCCAAGACGCGCTGTTATATTATCACCTGACCGGCCGCTCGGTTAAACTGGACGGCCTGGGCTGTTTCACTCCCTTCATCGATACGAAAGGCAAGATCGATGTCACAAACCGTCTTCCCGCGGAATTTATAGCCGGGCTAAACAAACCCAACGCCTACGAAGGTGAAATCATTAACCGCGATATGATCGGTAAATCTTCACAAGAATTGATCGCCCGCTGGAACTATGAACATCCGAACGATAAAATCGGCGTCAGTTAAAAAAGAATTTTTTTTAGATTTATCAAACCCCTGGGATGAATCGTTCGTTGTAGGGCTTGATAAATCAAGCCCCTACCAATAAATCAAACCACTTTTTTGGGAAGAGTAATTTTCAAGTGTCTCAATTTTCTTGTGTAAGGAGTTTAAATAGTTACGAAGCAACATACTCAATGCTTTTTATGGTTGCCAGGCGTTCATTTAATCTTAGCGCCAATCGGTACTCGCCTGCCCATTCAACGTATTCCATATCGCCGCCTTTCAATTCCTCCGCGCTCCAGTCGGCAATAAATTTTGACGATGAGATATTGTATTTCCGTTCAAACTTTTTCAAACTTTGTCTTTGATGTTAATTTGCAAAATGACTGCCTTATATCAGTGGTCATTTTTGGAAAAGACGAGATCGAACAAGGGCCGTTATCAGAATCTCCAATTTACAAGACGATTATGAAAGAGGGGGTAGCTGCTTGAGCGCAGCAGCAATTCAAATTTAAAAAAACTTCGGGCGAACAGTGTTAATTATTAATGAGTGCAAGATGACCTCTTACGCTCTTAACCTCTAAATTTTTTGTCCGTGTTGTGTCGCGACGCGTGTGTTCGTCGTTTAACTGTGGCCTTTTTTTCTTTTCCCGAAAATGGTATGATTCAACCTTAAGATTTGTGGTTTGTTTTGTTGTTTTTGCTTTTTATGCGCCTGGTTTACCGGGTACGGGTCGATTTATCATGTAGGGGCTTGATATATCATGTAGGGGCTTGATTTATCAAGCCTCCACACAGGCCGGGTTTGATGAATCAAACCCCTACGCCGGTGATTTGTATTTTGTTACTTTTAAATCGAGGAGATATTATGATCAACGATCACGATATGGCGATTATCAAACAAATCATGAAACAAGTAGGGGAAAACTTACGCTTTACTTCGGATAATACGGGACAGGTGAAGGAATTGAACCTGGATGACAAGAAAATAAAAGATATTTCGTTCCTCAGCGGTTTAAGGGGATTAACCCATCTTTCATTAAGTGAAAATCGAATCACGGACCTCACACCACTGAGCGGCCTAACCACGCTAACAACTCTTATCTTAGAAAGAAATCAAATCACGGACCTCAGGCCGCTGAGCGCCTTGACGAAGCTTATACATCTTTATTTAAATAATAATCAGATCACGGACCTCAAACCGCTGAGCGCCTTGTTGAACCTAACAGGGCTTGGTTTAAGCGGAAACCAAATCACGGACCTCAAGCCGCTGAGCGCCTTGTTGAACCTAACAGGGCTTGGTTTAAGCGGAAATCAAATCACGGACCTCAGGTTGCTGAGCACCCTTAAGAAGCTGATGGCGTTTGATTTAAATAACAATCAAATCACTGACCTCGGACCGTTGAGCGACCTCAAGAATCTGACAGAGCTTTATTTAAAGAACAATCAAGTTATGGACCTCGGACCGCTGAGAGCTCTGACGAAGCTGACTAATCTTGATTTAAGGAAAAATCACATCAAAAGTATACCTCCCGAAATCACCTCATGGTGGCCCGGAATGAAAATAAATTGGAAGGATGAATTTACTTTAATCGGATTGAATCTTTATGGCAATCCCCTGACGGATCCTCCCATCGAGATTGTAAAACAGGGCAAGGCCGCCATAGAAAATTATTTCGCTGAAA
>JAUPLE010000702.1 GCA_030837085.1 Acidobacteriota bacterium
GGCGCTTTTTATAAAAACTGCCCCCCTGGACCCCCCGCAAAAATTTTTTATAACCAAAAGTTTTGGGAGGTCCAAGAACCCTTTTTCAAAAGGGCTCCTGGTCGCCGAAGGCATATTACTCTCAATTACTGACCGTAACGATCGATGATTTCCTGCTTGGTCTTGTGGAGAATCTCGTACTTTTTCCCCACTTTTGTAAAAGCAGCCAACGCCTTTTCCAGGTGATGACTCTCATGCGCCGCGGAAAGCTGCGTACGAATACGGGCCTGACCCTTCGGAACTACCGGGAAAAAGAACCCCACCGCATAAATTCCTTCTTCAAACAGGTCTTTAGCAAAATCCTGGGAAAGCTTGGCATTAAAAAGCATGACCGGCACTATCGCCGTCTCACCCTCTTTAATGATAAAACCCGCCTCAGTTAAACCCTTTCTCCAGAATTCCGTATTCTTCTCCAACTTATCTCTTCTCTCAGTCGACCTGGAAATGAGATTCAACACGGCCAGCGCCCCTTCTACCACGACAGGGGCAATCGTATTGGAAAAGAGATATGGCCTTGCCTTTTGCCGGCACATCTCCACGATCTCCCTTCGACCCGATACGCAGCCGCCCGACGCGCCGCCCATGGCTTTACCCAATGTGGTGGTAAGAATATCGATCTTTCCCATTACCCCACAATGCTCATGCGTCCCTCGACCAGTCTTGCCGATAAACCCGGAAGCATGAGAATCATCCACAAAAACCAGGGCGTTGTATTTTTCCGCCAGCGCCACGATCTCATCCAGTTTGGCCAGGTCGCCGTCCATGGAAAAATTACCATCCGTGATAATCACCCGCAACCGTCGGTCCTTGTGCAGTTCCAGTTTCTTCTCCAGGTGGTCCATATCCGAATGCTTATACGTATCCTGTTCCGCTTTGGCCAGCCTCATACCGTCCACGATCGAAGCATGAACCAACCGGTCGGCAATCATAATATCCTGCTCGTTCAATACCGCTTCAAAGACGCCGCAGTTAGCGTCCATGCAGGAAGGGAAAAGAATCGTATCTTCCGTTCCCAGGAACTCCGTCAATTTCGCTTCCAATTGCTTATGAATATCCTGGGTGCCGCAGATAAAACGAACGGACGACATACCGTAACCCCTGTGGTCAAGCCCCTTACGCGCGGCGTCTACCACCTCAGGATGGGAAGAGAGACCGAGATAATTATTGGCACACATATTAATCACTCGTTTCTCTTTGGACCCCACCGGGAAAATCACTTCGATTTCCGAACTCTGGGGTGCACAGATAATACGTTCTTCTTTGAAAATACCCGCTTGCCGGATATCATCCAATTCCTTCTTTAAAATCTCACGATGCGCATCGATAAATGCCATGGCAGTCTCCTTATCCCTATTCTACGCCGAACTCTTTCATCAACTTCACGATATTGTTTACAGAATCGAAAGCTTCAGGTGTTGCTTTGGCGTCGGGAATCTGGATTTTATACCTTGTTTCTAGGAACCGTTTCAATGAAACCATTGAAAAAGAATCCACAATACCACCGGAAATCAAAGGGGTACTGTAGGTAATCTCGATATCGTCATCCTCTTCCAGGTATTCGTCCTGGACATACTCTAAAATCACATCTTTAAGATCAGACATTATTATCTCCTTTTAAATTATTAGTCGTCATTTTCCAGGGTGGAGGTATCGCCGATTTCTTCACCCCATTCTTGAGCTCTTAATAAGCGTCTCATGATTTTCCCACTGCGGGTTTTGGGCAGGGATTTCACAAATTCGATTTCCTGCGGCATGGCCAGTGGGGATAGTTTTTTGCGAACAAAGTTCATGATGCTCAAGTCCAGCTCTTTAGAAGCTTCAAAACCCGGTTTCAGCGCGATAAACGCTTTGACCACTTCCATATTCACCGGGTCGGGCTTGCCCACCACCGCCGATTCCGCCACCGCTTCATGTTCCAGTAGGGCAGATTCGATCTCGAACGGGCCCACCAGGTGACCGCCGGTATTGATAACATCATCATCGCGGCCCACGAACCAGAAATAGCCATCCTCGTCGATACTGGCGCGATCGCCGCAAATATACCAGCCGTTTATGAATTTACTTTTATATACCGCCTCATTATTCCAATAAGTCCTGAACATCGAAGGCCATCCCGGTTTAAGGGCGATAAGACCCACCACGCCGGCTTTTGGAATGGGTTGGTGGTTTTTCATATCCACTACAGTGGCCGTAACTCCAGGGAAAGGTTTTCCCATGGAACCCGGTTTGATTTTCATACCCGGGTAATTAGTGATGACCATGCTGCCGGTTTCGGTCTGCCAGAAAGTGTCATGGAACATTTTCCCAAACGCTTCCTGGGACCAGAGCACTGCTTCGGCGTTTAACGGCTCACCCACGGAACAAAGGTGGCGGAGGCAGGATAGATCAAACTTATCCACCGCAGCTTTGCCTTCTTTCATCAACGACCGGATGGCCGTGGGGGCGGAGTACCAGACAGTGATTTGACGGTCCTGGATAAATTTATACCAGGTATCGGCTTTGAACCCGACATCAAGGACGCACTGGGTTACGCCGTTAGCCCAGGGGCCAATAATGCCATAAGAAGTGCCGGTTACCCAACCGGGGTCGGCTGTACACCAATAGATATCATCCTCTTTCAAATCCAGCACCCAATTGGCGGTGATGTACTGGGAAATCAAAGAATAATGGACATGTTGGGCGCCTTTGGGTTTGCCGGTAGTGCCGGAGGTGTAATGCAGTACAGAGGGTGTCTCAGCGGTAGAGGGATAGACCTCGAAATTCTCCACCCGCGGCGCTTTATCCATAAAAAAAGCAATTTCCCTTTCCAGATCGGAA
>JAUPLE010000072.1 GCA_030837085.1 Acidobacteriota bacterium
CTGGCGGTAGAAGCCGATGTCTCTGCCAATAACCTGGCAAAACAAGGTATGATGCTCTTGCAAAAAGGCATGTACCAGGGTGAGGAATCATTAAAAAACAATCTTTCCGAAAAGACCTTTCAACTGGCGGAAAAAAAACTCAAAGACCTGGGCATGGATATCGAGGGTTTCCAAAAATTCAAACCCTGGATGGTGGCCATGACAATTTCCAGCCTGGAACTTATAAAACTGGGTTTCAATCCCAACCTTGGCGTTGATAAATACTTCCTGGAAAAAGCCTCGGGAAAAAAAGAAATCGCTGAACTGGAGGGAATAGAATTCCAGATCAACCTGTTTGAAAGTTTTTCCAAAGAGGAGAACGATAAATTTCTAGTGTCCACTATTATGGAGGCGGATCAAACCGCGAAAGAAATTGCTGTCCTGGTCAAAGCCTGGGCCAACGGCGATATTGAACAGGCGGAAAAAAGTATTAATGAAAACATTCATAAATACCCGGAATTGGAAGCTGTATATAAGAAATTACTGGATATCCGGAATGAAAATATGGTGGAAAAAATTATTACTTACCTCAAGTCCGATAAAAAGTATTTTGTCATTGTCGGGGCTGCCCACATGATAGGAAAAAGAGGTATTGTTCAACTATTGCAGGAAAAAGGATATACCGTTACGCAATTGTAGTATTTTTATTGCCGCGGACTTACACGGACAAAAAAGCATTCGTCCGCCGATTACCCAGAATAGATAAAAAGGAAACGAGGCAGCGAAAACTTATTCCGGCGGCTTACCGCGGCCCAAACGCACATAAAAACGCCCGCCGATAAACGCCGGGTCATCTTCATAGCCCAGGGTTTTAAAATCCATGCGATTCTTGACATCAGGGTAAACCATCCGCGTATGGGCCGGCTGATCCATGCCCGCTGCCTTTTTATGACACCGGCTGCAGGTAACGGCTTCCACTTTATGACAATCGGCGCACCCCAACGCCTGCCGCGCCGGCACCACACCGTGCGGAATCGAAGTGTACATTACGGTCTTAACAAAACCATATTTCCCGGAATACGCTAAACCCACCGCCTCCATGCCCTCTTTAATGGCCCGGTCCCAATTGTAATGTTTCCAGAAACCATCTTCAAATTTCACGGCAGCCAGGATTTTATTCTCCGTATCGTACGGCTGCATGGCAGTATGCTGTTTAAATGGGAATATCCGGGAGTCGGGGATATATTTTTCCCCCAGCGGCGCATTCAACTGGACCTCCCCGGATGGATAAATCTTATCTCCTAACACATACGTATTACGGCTGCCGTTATACCAGCGGTAAACCGGGGTTACGTTTTTTCCCCAGGTCAGCGAACCCCATTTTTTGTCATAGTCGGGCATACCCAGTGCGTCTTTTTGTACCGGGCGATCCTGGCCCGCCGTCGAAAAATCGGTAGACATCCGTGTGGGAGTTTCACCGGCAAAGAACGGCACATGGCAGGTTTCACAGGAAACCGTTCTCACGTGGTCGTCCAGGTGACGGGATAAAAGCCCCGTGATACCGTGGGGCGTGGTCCCGTGACATTTCTCGCAAGTGACCCGCCCTTCGATGACGGGCGACATAAACGATACACCCGCAATCTGGTGAGACATGGTTTGATGGCAGTCCTGGCATTTCATATCCACCATGCCCATGTGAACATCAGTAGGAGGAGTAGGCTGCGCCAGCCGCGGTTCCAGGTCGCCGTGTTTGATATTGGGACCTCCCCCAATATAAAAATGGCATTGTCCACATACATAACGCGAAGGACGGCCCACTTTGGACGCTATTTCTTGCAAATCAACTCCTTCCATGGGCAAGCCGCTTCGCCCATCTTCTTTCCTGTACTTACCGGTGGTGTCATGACATACCAGGCAGTCGATGGACTGGGCCTTGCCGGTATCGGAAAGGGTTTGCATGGGTTGGTAACCGATATGGAATTTGCTGCTGTTTACCAGGTCGGGGCGCATGGTAATCGTATAATTATCCATCACTTTTAAAAGCCCGGTATCGACGCTGTGTTCATGACCGTCAATGTTAGGCGTCAGGCCTTTCCAATTCCAATGCGCGGATTTAAGAATATCCTTGCCGGTATTGGGATGACATTTGAGGCATTGGGTTGTCACCTCCTGCGGCGTGGTTTTCGCATTCACCGCCACCAGGTCTTTATGGTCCGGGATTAAAGGGCGATGACAGGCAATACATTCAGTGGGCGCATTGGCAGAGGCGGGAAGTTGTGCGTGGCACCCGATACACTGCCGGTGATAAGCCCCCATGAGCCCAATGCGCGAGGAATCGTCGTCTAAAATGGAGGTGATGTGACAGACACTGCATTTCTGGAACTTTTTTTCCTTTAAGTCGGCGTGGCAGGTGGCGCATGCACCTCCAAGGCGAACTTCGATAGAGGCATGCATTATTCGCAAATCTTCTCCTACCCGGTCGGAATCGTCGGATGATACCCGGTGATGACATATGGAGCAATCACTGTTGGCGTTTACATCGTGGGTGCGGTGACTGAAACGCACGGGCTCGTAATAATCGGTCCCGGTGGTGGTTGAAAGACTACTCAAAACATAAATATTCCGGTATTCCAGGGGCCGCGATTCGTGTTTAAAGGAAACTGTTTCCACCGGCAGCCGTTTTTCTGCCTTTTTTACCTGGAACTTTGGGGGCTTAAACTGTTCCCCGGCCAGGGCTTCTTTATGGACAAAAGCGTACAGTAAAACAAAACCCACCAGCAAAGACGCTCCTACGCCGCGAACGACCCAGGCGCGAAAGGGGGGAATCGCATATTCTTTTTCCACCGGAACTTCGACTTCTTGTTCCTCCAGCGGCTGATCATAAGCGGGAAGCACCGGGAAAAAGGCGGTAAAGAACCGGTAGAAGAAAATAATGGTGCTGATAATGGCCAGGCTCAGGGCGATTTCGCCGATAGAGGGAAAGTACCCGGTTTTGGAAAAGGGCGAATAAAAGCCCACAAGGTATGCATTAAGGCGGTTAAGAACAACCCCGCCGATTATCAGCGAGACGGAAAAAAGCAGCAGCCCGGGTGAACGGCGCACCTGCTTAAAAAGCAAGAGAATGAATGGCAGCACCAGGCCGGCTGCAATTTCCACGGCCAGGGACAGGGTCAGGTTGGGATGCTGCAAGAAATCCAGGCTGTCCCACCGGACCACCAGGTCCCCCAGTTTCAACGCCATGTAAATCCCCATTATCCAGGGTACTTTTGCCGCCAGGGAACTCAATACTTCCATATTGGGTTTATATTTAAAAGTCATACCGGCCAATATCGATTCCAGGATGACCATTGGGAATCCCACCATCATGGCGGATAACAGGAACAGCACCGGCAGTATCGGGGTAAACCAGAGGGGGCTTAGTTTTGTCGGGGCGATCAGTACCAGGGTGCCCAGGGAAGAATGGTGCATGCAGGAGAGGACAAAGCCCGCCACGATAAAAATAGGCAGGACGATTTTAACCCAGGAATGAATAATCGAAATGGGGCGTTCGATGCGGCGTAGGAGTTTTCCATCCCATTGGTCGTTTTTCATACGGGCCTTTAGCCCTTCCAACAGGGTTGGCGAAATCTCGAAGGTCAGTACTACCAGGTAGGCGATAACGCACATAGCTACTTCGAAGAGAACCGAGTTGCCCTGCCAATGAAAAATGGGCTGCCAGATGTTCCAATAGCGTCCCAGATCGAAAACCAGGGAAACGCCCACCATAAGATAGCCGAGCCAGGCGGTTAAAATAGCGGGGCGCAGGAGGCTGTGGTATTTTTCCCTGCCGAAAATATCGATCAACGCGGCGGAAGTAAATCCACTGGCCGCCAGCGCAACGCCCACGGCAACGTTGATGGCTTTCCAGATACCCCAGGGATAGCTGTTGC
>JAUPLE010000703.1 GCA_030837085.1 Acidobacteriota bacterium
TGCCACTTGTGAATTGAAAAAATAGTCTTGTAAACTCGTTCTTTTGAAAATCATGATTATCTCCTTTGTGATTTGTAAATTTGATTCTTTTCTTTGTCTTTCCATTTTCCCCGGTTAATATTAAAGGCTTTCCATCAAAGATTCTTTCCCGGATTATGGTGGAAGCAGCCCCGGGATTTTTTTGAGATAGGCAAGCAGGATTTGACTTTAGTGAACGCAGAGTGACAAGGGATAAACCGCGTTGGTTTACGCCAAATGCCGCACGAATAGTCAACAAATAAATCATTACTATCAACATAGCGGAATTATATTAGCATAAACCGTATTTGTTGTCAATAAAAAATTTTTTTTTAAAGGGGTGCTTGCGGCTTTAACGGTTTTTTATACTTTTATAGGGGGATGGAAATTTTAGGATGATTTATTTTCTTCGCTCTCTTCGATTTCTTTGATTAGATATTCCCGGTTTTCATGGATAAACCTGGAGGCAAAGCCCAATATGGTATGGAGCATCATGGGCGAACGTTCGGTATACCAGATGAGTTCGCTGATGGAGTTAATGGATTGGCCGACTTTCTTATGACTCATGGAATGGTGTTTGCTCTCTGTATCGATGATCTCTCCTTCACCCAGGATCAGGTAATTTAGATTGATATTGAATTTCCGGGCCAGGTTAAAGAAGAAGTCCAGGCAAGCTTTGGAACGTCCGGATTCGATATCGGATATAAAACTGACGGATAGATCGACGGCTTCGCCGAATTCTTTCTGGGTCATATTTAAGCGCCTGCGCACGGCTTTAATCCTCTGGCCGAACTCTTCTAGACTGTAATCGTTGTCGCTCATGGCTTTAATTCCTTGTCTTTTGTTTGCCTTTTTTACTCTATTATTATACATGAAAATGGCGTTTACTGCAAAGTATTTTGACCGGGAAATTGTTACTCGTTTTTTCGCTGGCGGGCGTATTTGTTTATATTTTGAATTTTACGGATTTTTTTCTTGACTTACCTGGACGATTTCACTATAATGCAACTTAAATCGTTTTCTCGCGATAGGTTATTTGTATCGGAGGTGACCATGTGGAATGATTTTAAAGCGATCTTCAAATATGAATTCAAACAGCTCTTGTGCAAGCGAAACATCATCATCCTTTTGATCCTACTTGTGTTATGGCTTATCTTTGTCCAGCTTGAGATTAACCGGTATAAACGGCAGATGGAGCTTGAAAAGACCTATTACGAAACCATGGAAAAGAAGCCAATCTAACCTTAAAGGGGGCAAACAATGAAAATATTCAGAGAAGTCTTTCGACATGAATTAGGGCGGTGGCTCAACCGGTGGACGCTCTTTACTATCCTGGCAATTGCCGTCTTACTGGGGATTCTCCTCCAAGACGGCTACTCGAGGTTTCAATCCTACCAGGAAAACTCCAAAACTTTCCAGACCACGGAAAAAGAAAAAGTGGAGCATTATGTATTTTATGATCAATACAGTATTTATGGAGTTCGGTTGATGTTCATACCATCCCCAATGAGCATCTTTTTTAATAATTCCACGATGTATAAGGATATGACGGCCAATTTTGATGCTGGTGAAAGGCTTAATATTTCCAATAATTTAAAGGGAGAAAACCTGTTTGCTCAAAAAGCCGGGGAATACATGGACTTTTCCGGCATTATCTTCCTGGTGGGCGCTTTATTGGGACTCTTGTACGGGTTTTTCGGCGCTCATAATAAGGATTACTTGTTGTTTCTCTCCTGTCTCGGGGATTACCGGACCATTCTCCGCTGTCTCTTGATTTCCAGGATCATCTTGATAAACCTGGCATTGGTAGCCTTATCCGGGTTGGCGCTTCTGTGTTTATTGATCCTGGGCGTACCTATCCCCGTAGGCAATTTCTTGATTTACCTGGCCGTGGCCGTGCTGATGTTGTCCATTTTTGTGACCGTCGGTTTTATTATCGGATCCATCAACAAAACAATCGTCGGACTGACCGTTCTGACCATTATATATTTTGCCTCTGTTTTTTTGATTCCCTGGGCGGTTCTTAAAATCACCTCTGTCAGCGCTTATGAAATTACCTCCAACTATAAGATGGAGCTTGATAAATTGAAATTGATGATGGCGGTGGAAAAAGGGATACTTGAAAAAATTGGTATATTGAAAAGAGGGACTATTCCGACGGAGAAATTAAAAGAACTTGTTAGAGAAGCTCGTGAAAATCAATTTCAGAAATTTCTAGATGTTGAGAACCAAATGAAAGCAGAAATGGTGAAGAAAAGTAATCTCTTTGAAATCATCTCCATGCTGTTTCCCACCACTTTTTACCTGGCCAACAATTATGAATTGAGCAGCCAGGGGCATTTGAATTTTCATGATTTTTATGCCTATACGATAAAGGAAAAATTTCAATTCATTGATTTTTACATAGAAAAGATTATTGCATTCAAACCCGGTGATAGGATAGAGTCCTATATTAAGAAGGATGAGAATTTATTTCTGGCAAAAAGTCGAATATCTAACTATTTCTGGCCCGGTTTGCTCATATCACTGGCCTGGCTCCTGGGTCTCTATTTTGTCGCCTGTCACCGGATAAAAAAATATATTTTCCCCGACGCGGAATACAAAAACGCCTATGCCAACCTGGCTATCGATCTGAAAACCGGCAAATACATTGCCTTTGAAATTTCGCAGGCCGACGCCGTCCACCAATTCTTGAATACCCTTTCCGGTAAAGGCCGGGATTTTAACGGCAAAATGTCCATTGACGGCGAAAAAATTGTTCCCGGCAAGAATAATGATGTTCTTATTATCCCCAATCCCGCCGCGATCCCTGGAAATATTCCCGTCCGCACCCTGGTGCGTTTCTACGCCAACATGATGGCTCTTTCCCCCGGGGAGACAAGTGATATGGAAGCCGCTGCCGGCGCAGGAGCAGGTAAAAAGCAATTCAATGCCCTGTTACCGCAGGACAAAGTAAATTTCCTGTTGACTGCGGCCGGGTTTAAAAAGTGCCGGGGTTATGTGCTTTATGATTTCATTCGTGGGGTGCCCAGTAAATATAAACCTATCGTTATTGACTGGATAGTGCGCATGAAAGAACAGGGTAGGATGGTTATTGATTTACCTGAACTGTCCCATTTGTATTTGAAGACCGATTATTACTCTACCATTGACTTTGAAGACGATATCTACGAGGAGTATAAGATATTTGAATATGACAGCCCTGCTCATTATACTGAGTTCCCTCCCATTGAAGAGGTATAATCTAAAGCGTTCGCTGAAGCGCCGGGTGGATTTAGGAATTTTTTAAAGATTTGACAATATCCCGGCTTCGTGGTACTATCAACTTGAAGAAATTAACAAAATGAGGCAAGCAACCAAAACAAATCAAGGAGATCAAGCATGAAAAAAACAAAAATCATTATCTTAACAATCTTTGTGATGCTATTTGCGAACGACCTATTTCCATTTTTTGTTGGAAATTATACAGGAAGAGGATTCGAGCCAGGAAACCCATTAAAAGCAAACCTGGTAAATGATATATCAACCATAAACCAATATATTATAGAAGGGGGTGGGTATTACCTGAAATCCGATTCGGATTTCATTTTGCTTTTGAATAAGGTGGAAATGTCTGGTCTGTATGGACTGAATTATGAAGAGGCTTTGCGGATAGTGAATTCCGCCGTGTATAACCTGGAGAGAGCCAGGGTCACTTATTTCAAACTGACAATCCTGGCCGATACAACGCCCTATGATCTGACCGTGCAATCGCAATTGATTAACTTCGATTACAAAGGTTTCCAGGAAGGCAAAGGTTTCAATCCCAATGTTTTTACACTTGTTGAGAAATATTTGAGTAAAGGGGATATCCGCGGTATATACCATAAACTCTACAATGATGTTTCCGGGATACTAGGCCGATTGTACCGGGTAAAAGCCGGTTTAGAAAAAAATGAACTTACGGCGATTTCCGACTTGTGGAGCATTCATCAGCAATACGCCGATTCCATCTTTTTTGGGCAATACGTGGCCGCAGTCTTTTTCGAAATAAAATAATCCCAGAGGGATTTCCTTATTCATAACCATTCGGCTGTATTAGGGTCATAGGAACATCCAAAAGTTTTGTCATAAAGGTTGCCTGTTTCCTTCTCTACCATAACGCGACAATCAGAGCACAAATATTTGAATTCACATCCCTTGCAGGTATCGATCCTACCCTTTGCTATTTTCCAAAATTCGTCACATTTGCCTGTAAGCACAAGGTTTAGTATCAAGGTTTCATCCAGGTTGCCCAAAATTTTTTCCGACCAAAGGCAGGGTTTGATATCTCCATTAGTATCGATCGCAAGTTTATTACCCCAACAAGGGTTATATTGCTGGTTGTAGAAAAAATCCTTAACCTCGACAGACATATTTTCTTCGGCTATATCCCCAATTGTACAGTTTGAATTGGTAATACTAAATCCCATTTTAGTTACAAGTTCTTTTTCTTTTTCATATAGCTCTACCAGGCATGAAGGACAGATAATTTTATACTGTGAGGCAGCTATTTTTGATCTAATATATTCAAGTAAATCTAATTCTGATAAGGGGTTCCCTCCACTAATGACCAGGTTTTCTATCTTGAAGCTTATTAATTGTCCGGCCAATATATCCACCAGATCAAGAGTTATGCTTGAGTTGTCTTTTTTACATTTCCCGATGGAACCGCATTCACTACAATTCAGGGGGCATTTCCCGGTAACTCTTAACTGCAATTCTCTTAAAATCAAATCCGACCCATAGGGTTCAACATTTGGTTTAAATTTGAAAGGAACAACTCCGTTCGTCTTGATAACCAAATCATTCTCCAGGAGCTGTGCTTCCAACTCCTGTGGATTCCCCTCTGGTTTGATAATGAAAATCTCTCTTTTTAGTGAATCGAAAAAAAGGTAGTTTTTACTTCCTTTTACTTTATAAACAAATGGCGACAGTTGTGTGCTCATTCTGTCACCTCCCATTTTTCAATTATAGTCTTCTCTTCCGTTTCTTGTATTGCATATAAAAATCCATTATCGTATTTGAAACGTTCATTTGTCCTTCCAAACCTGTATGAAAGCAAATTGTAAGAGCATGGTACTTTAATTTTCCCAAAAAATTCCAATTGGTAGGAAAAATAATCTCCAACGACCCAATCATTGCACGGAGTAATAAAATCATACCTTCTTATAACCACAAATCCTTTCGTTAGGGGAATCATTGTTACAGTAGGATTTACAGTATCGCTTAGCACAAACTTATTCTTATTTGCCAAGAAACCGAGTTCTTCTAAATAATAGTCATCACGAGAATGATCAGTCTTAATCTCAGCGACCTTTACGATTATATCCTTTAATTTATTTCCGTGGCTATCAAATTTCATAATATGATATTTTTTACATTCCAGGAGAAAAGCTTCTTTGTTTTTGTAAAAAAATGCCTGCTCACTCTCACAGCCTATTATCAGTTTCGGTAATCTTTTAGATGGTACTGCCATCTCAAATGGAACCCATCTAAACAAGCATTTTGTATTAAAGTCAGGGATCGATCCCAACAGAAACTCATAACTATGTTTATTATTTTCCAAAGCAAAATGTTTTCGTTCCATGAATACCTTTCCATTATCGAATATTTCAAAGGCGTCTAAAGGTAATCCATGCTTAAGAGATTTCAAGTAAGTCCAATCATTTTCGTAGTAAGTAACCCGCTTGTTGAAGTTTTCACTGATCAATATATTATCTTTAGTGATTGATATTATGTTAAAATTTCCGACATCCCCGGGCCCTTGACCGGTGAAAAATGTTTTCTCTGAAATAAAATTTAGTGCTTTATCATAGGTGCGAGCTACCCAGGTATTTAGTTTTTTATCGGCTGTAGAGAGACCGTAGACAATAACTTTATCCTGCCATTCGGAAACGGCAAGCATGGGGTAAGCAATAATATCTGTCTCAATAAACGCCTTTCGTGAGAAGTGGACATTGCCTGCTTTGTTTTCATCGATTTTTATCTCTTCCTGAACTATTTGAGGTTTAGAATCTACAACTTTTTTACAGTGATTCAAG
This sequence comes from Acidobacteriota bacterium, assembly GCA_030837085.1. Classification (GTDB taxonomy): domain Bacteria; phylum Acidobacteriota; class Aminicenantia; order UBA2199; family UBA2199; genus JAKAGC01. The sequence goes on from JAUPLE010000703.1 coordinate 6,081, forward strand.
ATAAGAATCGATGCTAGAATAACGATTAATGTTTTTATTTTCATTTTTCCTCTCCATGTAATTTAGAAAACTCGAAATCGATAACTGCGTAGCCTCTAAAAATCTTTGACAATCCTTTTCATTAATTTGAATCGATTTGTCTTTTATTTCAGTTGAAAAACAGTGAGTACATAACCACCAAGCCTCGCAATCCCAACATTTTCTTTTCAAAATATATTTATGCCAATTGTTTATGATTCGTAATATTGCCTCCATATCAAATCCCGTATAAACATTGCCAATCGGAAAGTGAAAGTTCATTTTCTCGCAAATATGGATTGAACCATCCGCCTTTATAAAAACGTTTTCAACTCCTGGGAAGCAAGAACCTGTAAAATCATTTGCAAAAACGAGAAATTGGGTCGCATTTTTATATAATTTCTCCATCCATGAAAATAATACTTTTTCATAAAACCATTTATCTTTATCAAGGTCATGGGAAATCTGTTCGTTTTGTTTCACTTTGGAAAAGTACCATTCTTTTTTATAATAATCGCTAATATTTTCCATTTCTACTGGAATTATAATCACATTTCGTTCATTAAATAATTCAGGATTTGATAGGAAAAACTCTTCCGTTTTTTTCAAGTCATTAGAAGGATGATAAGTTAATATATATCTAATTGTCTCGTATTTATGAGGATAATTATTTTTTAGATGGTTAATATTGGCAAGGATATCGTCAAAACTTCCTGATCTATCTGCTTTAACTCTACATTTATCGTGCTGATCTTTTGGCCCATCGAGTGAAATAGAAATCATAAAATCTCTTTCCAATAACTCATGAACTCGCAAATGATCTAATAAAACTCCGTTTGTAGTTATCATTCCCCTTAGATTTCTTTTTATTGGGACTTCCTTGATTCTTTCCCTGGCATAATCGAATGCTTTCAAGATATTGTCAAATTGTAAAAGCGGTTCGCCGCCATAGAAACCTAAATAAATATCTATTCTAGTTGTTCTTGAGGGTGAGTTTACATAACTTAGAAACAAATCGATGGCTTTTTTTAATGTTTCCAATACCATGTAACTACTGTTGTGAATTAGGTGTTCAGGATATTTCCCCCCATAAACACAATAAGTACATCTCAGATTACAATCATGAGTAATTCCCATTGTCAGTCGTTTCATATTGCTAAGTCGTCTTTCTATATCTTCATAAGTCATTGTATTTTTTAGCAATGTTTTTTTGGCTTTGATAACTTCAACGGATGGTTTGAATTGACCAGAAATTTTCTTTGCAAAGCTGCATGGAAGAATTAATGACAAATATTTAAAAACTTCATATTTTTCTTTTATTGTTTCAGTAATCATTTTTTTTACCTTTTATAAATCAGTGGCAAAAATCCAACTCAGTAATTAAACAGGTTAATTGCCTCTAGAGGGCAATTAACCTGTTTAATTCATTTCGTACTAGTTACCCTCCAGTAGGAGGATCGATTACTCTGTAAGTAGTACTCTTACTGTTAGCAAGGGTAGCCAATGACGATTCATGTGAGCCACAATTTTCACAACCACAGGGTATCGGGCATTCGCCAGCCAAAATGCTAGACATTTCCTTCGTGGTAAAAACCTTGATTTTTTTTGTTTTTACTTTTCGTAACATTTTACTTTCTCCTTGAATTACTTTATATTTTAAAAAGAATTGTATCATAAAGAGAGCTTATTGTCAATATTTTCTTCATCTATCGTCTTCCCAATCCCGGATACAGTAAAATAATTTTGATTCACATCGCGATAATTCCGATATATTAACATATAATGCGTTATTTTGATAGTCGATTTCGATAAACAATGTCCCGGCTGCCTTTCGCCTGTAAGATAGGCATTGAATAATCGAGTCACTCGTCTCTATGGAAGATTACATCAAATTGAATTCCAGCGATATTCGAGAGGCTATTATTTGAAAGCTGAATCGGGTTGCCTAATGTTTATTAAACTAAAGTGGAAATGGCTGCCCTGAATGGACTGAATTATGAAGAGGCGTTACGGATAGTGAATTCCGCCGTGTATAACCTGGAGAGAGCCAGGGCCACTTATTTCAAACTGACAATCCTGGCCGATATAACGCCCTATGAGCTGACCGTGCAATCCCAATTGGTGAACTTTGATTATACGGATTTCCAGGAAGGCAAGGGTTTCAATCCGAATGTTTACAAGGTCGTAGAGGGCTTTTTGGGTAAAGGGGATATACGCGGCGTGTACCATAAGCTCTACAATGATGTTTCGTGGATATTAGGCCGGTTGTACCGGGTAAAAGCCGGTTTAGAGAAAAATGAACTTGCCGCGATTTCCGAATTATGGAGTATTCACCAGCAATACGCTGATTCCATCTTTTTTGGGCAATACGTGGTAGCGGTATTTTTCGATATTAAATAAGCGCGGCAGCGATTCTTGACATTACTTCCTGGATATAGGGTTGGGTTCAAATGTGACCGCATATAGTTTCCACACCAGGTCAGTGTGGTTTTTTCCGTTTTTCTTTGGACGGGGAGTAATAAATTTTTTGTCTCTATTGCAAGTCTAAACAATGCAATTCCCATTGTTCCTCTTCATCGTTGTCCTTAAGATAATAGAATTTGTTTCCATAGAGCGTCCAGGAACCGGGTTGCATTTCAGGTAGAAATACATTTTTCAAAAGGTTTCCTTTCGTATCCAGGATGATGTATTCCTCCCGGTCTTCTTCTATTCGGTATGTCTTGATATAAAGTGTGTCGCCGACGACCAGGAACTCCTGGATCGCCGGGAAATATTCCGGGAATTCAAAGGTGAAGGTTTTTTCTATCCGTTTTTTATGATCGGGTGAGAACGTTTTAAGCAAATCTTCCATTCTTTTTTTCTTTACGCTTTCGGGGATTTTGATTTTTGGGAAATCCTTTTCGATCACGCGGATGGGTTGGCCGTTATAATCAAAGATCTCTATAA
>JAUPLE010000704.1 GCA_030837085.1 Acidobacteriota bacterium
ATTTATCAACCCGGTTCTCCCGACCTCGGGCGTTACTATGGCTGTCCTTGGCGTGGCGAAAATCCCCTGGGAAAAATGGGCAAGGTGGTTCTTACCTTTGATGATTATCCTGATTATCCTTAGCTTTATCCTGTTGATCCCCCCGGTTTTGATGAACTGGCAATAATTTTTACCTCCGGTGGGTCAGAACCCTTTTGAAAAAGGGTTCCGACACCTCCCAAAACTTTTAGTTATGAAAAACCCATGCTCAAGTGACTCTTTCTATGTACAGTGGCATATCCTCGACCGCTGTAACCTCCGCTGTATACACTGCTACCAGACTACCTTTTCCAAAGAACGCGAATTGGATTGGCACCAACTACGCAAAGCAGCAGATAATCTCTTAAATACTATGGCCGCCTGGGGTACGAAACTGGACGTCGCCCTTACCGGCGGCGAACCTTTCCTTAAACCGGAACTACTAAAACTTCTTAAACACCTGGATAATTCCAAAAACGTAGAAACCATCTCTATTATTACCAACGGTACAACCTGGCCGGATTATGCCCACGAATTAACCGGCTTCTTCAAAATGATGGAACTCCGCATCTCCCTGGACGGGATTACCGCGGAAACAAACGACGCAATCCGCGGTAAAGGAATGCTGGCAAAAGTCCTTGAAAATATCCCCCGCTGGCAAGATTTGGGAATACCCATTACGATTATGTTCACAGTGATGAAACGAAACCTGCATGAAATCCCGTTTCTCCTGGAGTTCGGAAAGAAATTGGGCATCGAGGCGATTATCATTGAAAGATTTTTCCCTTTGGGACAGGGTGAAGCGATCGCAAAAGACATGTTGAGCGGCCCGGAGTTCCTGGGCGTATGGCGAATGATCCTAGGGCAGGTTGGAGTTGAGGCTGCGCCGGAGGAGTTGATCGCTTACCGGGCTATTAGGATAGATTTTATTGAACCGGAGCCGGATGTTTTAGGTTCGGGCTGTGTGGTAGGGAAAGATGGTATGGCAATTCTTCCTGATGGAAACGTTTTGCCGTGTCGGCGTTTCACGCTTTCCATTGGGAATATTGTTGAGAAAAGCCTGGATGAGATATGGCGACATTCTGAGGTATTGGGGGCGCTCAGGGATAAAACCGGGTTGAAAGGGAAATGTAAGGATTGTTTAATTGAAGCATGTTGGGGGTGTCGTGCGATGTGTTATTGTTTGGAGGGAGATTTTCTTGCGGAGGACCCGCATTGTTGGGTGAAATAAGGGGGCTTTTTTGAAACATCTTCTAATAGGCTCCCCGCGCCGCGGGGCCCTTAAACCCCCGAAAAACTTTTGATAAGGTCAATAAACACCAATTTGAGATGCGGCTTTCAGAGAAGGAAAGTGCTGGGCCGTGCAAGAGGGCGCGGGCGCCGCCCGCTTTCTCGAAAACAGCCCCCCTAATCATGTCTTAAAGCTTCTATCGGGTCTAATCGCGACGCTTGTACAGCCGGGTATATCCCGAATACCAAACCGATTACCGCGCATACACCTACGGATAAAATGACCGCGCCCAGGGACCAACCGACAGGCCAACCGGTAAAAATTGAAATCGCAATCGACAACGAGAATCCGAAAACAATTCCCAATATTCCGCCCATGGCGGAGACGGCAAACGTTTCCAGCATAAACTGCCGTTTAATATCTTTTTGCCGGGCGCCTACGGCGCGGCGCAAACCGATTTCCCTGGTTCGTTCCATGACCGTAGCCAGCATGATATTCATAATCCCGATTCCGCCTACCAGCAGGGAAATCCCGGCGATACAGGCCATTACGATCGTAAAAATATTTTGGGTTTTCCGGTGTTGTTCCAGCAGCTCTTCCGGCACGATTATATCGTAATCATCCGTATCTTTATGCCGGCGTTTCATCAGGTTCACCAGGGTAGCGGCCGCGATATTGGAAGGGATTCCTTTTTCCAGTTGTACGCGGTACTCATCAATTTCCGAGGCCAGGGGCTTAAAATAGAACGTTTTGAGCGCCGTTTGCAGGGGAATATAAATATTATTTTGTTCCCCTTTTAGGGAAATGCCTTCAAACTCATTTTTCGTCAGGTTCTTATCTTTCAGGACGCCCACCACGGTCATCCAGACGTGGTTGATTTTAATATGTTTCCCGATGGGATCTTCACCGGGGAACAGCACCTGGGCGACGCGGCTGCCGATGGTACACACCGGGGCGTAAACCAGGTCATCCAGGGGCAGGAGGAACCGGCCCTTTTTCATGCTCAGATTTGCCATTTGCTCATGGGTGGGGGTAACGCCGTAGACGTTGGCGTCGCTGGCGCCGGCGCTGCTGAACAGGGCGTACACATCCACGCGTTTCAGGGCCGAATAAGAACTTAGAAACGGTAGGGTTTCCCGCGCCGCATTCAGATCCTGGAGCGTAAGTCCTATGGAACTTTCCCGCACTTCTTGCAGCCGGGTATCATCGATATTTTTTTCTTTTACGATAATATTGCGCAGTCCCATGGAATCGATCAACTGCAGGGCCTCTTGTTCGGCGCCCTTGCCGATACTCAGCATGGCAATCACCGCGCCCACGCCGAAAATCATGCCCAACAGGGTCAAAATTGTCCGCAATTTATGCTGCAGCAGGGATTCCATTGCCTGTAAAATTTCCATTTCAAACTTCAAACGCAAATTCCCATTTAATTTAAATTTTAACAAGGATTTCAATTTCATTACAGCACCACCTTTTCGCCCGCGGCAAGACCTTCTGTAATCACCGTACGTGTAAGGCTGCGGTCCCCGGTTTTAACGGCCCGTTTTTCCAACTTCGAACCTTTCATCACATTAACATATGTATGTCCGTCGTTAAAAAACAGCGCCTGGTTTGGGACAGCCAGGACATTTTCCAGTTTGCGTACAAAAATGGTTGTTTTCACCATACTGCCTGGTTTCATAATGGCGGAGTCGGTTTTTTCCAGGTTTATTTTTACTTCGAAATATTTTAATGGGCTTTTTTCTTCCAGGGGTTTAGCAATGGTATCGATCCCAATGACCTTGCCGCTAAAAGTCAGCCCAGGGGACGAATCCAGTGTCACGGTCGCCGGTAAGTCCCCTTTTAGCCCTGCCGCTTCTGATTCCAGCACAAAAACCTTTGCTTCCATACTGCTCAGATCCGGGAGTTTAGCCAGTTTCATACCCATCCAGGCCGACATGCCCAGTCGCGGTTTCTCGCCCCGCCAGTTTTTCTCATAGATCAAAATCCCATCATGGGGGGCCTTGAGATCAAGAGAATCCAGGGCGCTTTGCAATTGTTCCACTTTCACCTGGAGCGTTTTCATTTTAGATTTCAACAACTGCAATTCTGCCAGGGCCTTTTTTTCCATCTGCTTTGACTTTTCCTGGAGATATTTGGTTTTGACGCCCAGGAATTCCACATTGACAGAACTTTCAATAATTTCATTCCTGGAGAAAATCGTTTCATCTTTGGCTGCAAATACTTCTGCCAGTTGTTTTTCGATTTCCGTTAGGGTCAACTGGGCCTGGATGTCTTTATTTTCTTTATCCAGGGCTTTTTCCTTATCCTGGATTTCCAGGTTCAGCCTGGCGATGTTGAATTTTTCAGTGCGTAAGCTATCCACATAATACTCGGCGGCCATGCGGATAACTGTTTCGCCGGCTTTTACCTGTGAATTTTCCGGGATCATCCAGGCGATGGTTTGTTGTCCGCGGACCTGGGGCGATGGCATGATGGGGGTTGATTTTACCGCATCCAATTCGCCGAAAGCCGGGATAACGATTTCGAATATTTCTTTTTGCATTGTTATAATGGCGGCGTCTTTATCCGAACCGCCGCAGCCCATGATCCCCATAATACTTATAATGATAAAGATCAAAACCAACGTCTTTAAGAGCGCGTTCACTTTCATCGTTTTTCTCCATTGCCCCCGTTAAGGATAATAACGCGGTCGTTTTCCTCCAGCCCGGACAGCACTTCGACCATACCGCTGGACCGGGCGCCCAGGGTGACGGCCGCCGCCTGTTTCCCGGTGAGAGTTTTCTTCCATACGAAAAGTCCTTCCTCGCGGTAGATAACGGCAGTCTCAGGGATTTGGAGGATATTTGCTTTGGAAGATACGGTAATATCGACGCTGGCGGCCATACCCGGCCGCATTTTCTCGGGGTCCGGGTCCTGGATTGTAATAGAAGCGTCGAAAACCATGGCCGGTTGCTCGGCTGATTTGGTTCTGAAAATGCGCCCCAGGGAATCCAATTTACCGCTAAATACCCGGTCCGGGTTTGAATCCAGGCGGATTTCCACGGGCAGGCCGGTTTTCACCTTGCCGGCTTCAGGTTCGGGGATGACGGCAGCCACTTCCATGCGGGTGAGGTCCGGCAGTTCCATGACATTTTCACCGATCCAGCAGCGGTCTCCCACTGCTTTTTTCTTCCCGTCCCAATTCTTGGCATATACGATAATTCCCGTTTTGGGTGCTTTTACGCGCATTTTGGCAATCGATTCCTGGAGCTCGGCCACTTCAGTTTCCAGTCGTTTCACGATGTTTTCCTGTGCATGTATGCGGGTTTCCATGCCCACGGTTTGATTCTTCACCCTGTTCTGGTTCAACTCCCGGTTTAATGTGGCCAGTTCATATTGCATCCGCATTTTTTTAGCTTCGTTCATGGCGGTGAGTTCTTCCGGTTGTTGGGCTTTAATTTTGGCGTTATCTTCTTTTCCCCGCGCATCTTCGGCCTGTAAAATAAAATTGTCTTTTTGTTCTTGTTCCACCAAGCGGATTCTTGTCAATTCATTTTTAGCCGTTTCCAGTTCCGAGCTTTTTACCATAAAGCGTTCTTGCAATTGCCTGGCTTCAAAACCGAGAATCGGTTCCCCGGGTTTGACTTCTTTGCCTTCGGGGGCCATGAAAGAGATGGTGTAGTTCCAGAACCGGCGGATGGAGGGACAGCCGATATAAGTGGAGGCGCTGGATTTCAATTGGCCGTTGGCGTGTACTTTGATATGAAACGGTCCTTTGATAACTTTCTCTACCCGGTAATCCCGGGAATTGGAACAGGAAATCCAAAGGGCGCTGAGGGCCAGGAATAGAATAATGTGTTTTTTTAGCGGGCGCATTGTTTTACTCCTTAATCTTTGCAATATCCGGGGGCGTTACCGGTTCCAGTAAGTTTCCCTCTTTTATTTTTTCATTATTATCCGGGCTTAAGGCAAGGTAGAATTCATTAAATCCCAGAGGAGTAACTTTTAGGATTTCCTTGCCTTTCGGTTTGATTAGAAAAATCTGGCCGTCGAAGTAAACCATTTCCACGGCGATCAGCAGGGCTTTGGCGATGTTGGCGGTATGGGCGATGCATTTGACGCTCATGCCCGGTTTCATAATATTAAAATCGAGGGTATCCGGGATGATGATGACATTAAAATAATGTGCTTTGCCCCAGCGGTTTCTTTTTTCCGCGGTGTTCAGGACATATTTTATTGTACCGGCGAAACGTTTATCCGGGTAGGCGTCCGGGAAAATATCCACTTTTTGGCCTGGTTTTATTTGGTGGATGTAGGTTTCATTCACCCAGGCTTCAGCCTGGAGGGAGTTAATATTCGGTATAGATGCGACGGTCCAGGTGGAGAACACATTATCGCCCACCTGGATTTTTCTACCCAGCCATTCGTGTTCCGCATAGACGACAGCGCCGGCGGTAGTCGCCGTTACGGTAAGACTATCCATGGTTTTCTTGTTTTTTTCAAGGTTTACTCGGGCTTCCTGGATATCGATAGCTAATCGCTGCAGTTCCGATTCCAGGGCAGCCAGCTTGACCTGTTTTTCCGTTTGCGCATTTTTTAGGGCTTCCTCGCTTCTTTTCAGTTCCAATTGGTTTTGTTCGTACTTTTGATCGGAAATGATTCCTTTGGGAATGGAGGCGTCCAGTTCTTTTTCCCGGTAGGCCACTTCAGCCTGTCTTACTTTAAGTTCCAGTTCCAATTTTTGGTTGGAGTAATCGGCGGATTTTTGTTTTTTTTGTTCCAGTTTATCCTGGAGGTTCAGTTCCATGTTTTCAATGTCGGCGGTAACAGTGGAGGTATCGAAACGTACCACCGGGTCGCCCGGCATGACATAATCGCCTTCTTTGGTTATCCATTTGAGCTGGATTTGCCAACTCTCGGTTACGGGGACCACCAGTTGTTCGGCTTCCCTGGCCTGGAGGTTGCCGGTGAGGACTACGGTTTGCGAGAAATCCCCGGATTTCACGCGGTATTCCGCCGGTTCCCCGAACAGTGCTGAAAAGCTGCAGCAAAGGAATGTAAGGGTTATAGAACAAAACACGGGCCCGGCGTCAAAGGGCAGGCGATAAAATTTTTTTAAAGTTTTAATATCCAGCATTCTTTTTCCCCTGGAAATATATTATAAGAAATTTTATACGTAAAATAAAGGAAAAGGTTTAAAATTCTAATCGGGAAGAACGGATTTTTTTTGTCCACAGATTACACTGATTAGCGCGGATGAAAACAACGCAGTAAGAACGAGACAGGCAATAAATTCTCCCCTTTTGTCTAAAACTCCTGCCTGAGAATGTTGCCAAATCGTTTTTTATATATTATAATTGGCTTATGTATGGAAGCAAATTTACAAATTGTCAGGATAATATGCCTTTGAATGGTTCAAGTAAAGTCCGGGAAATTTTGGACCAAGAGCAAAGTGGAGGGCAAATGGAATTAACCATAAACATTTCCAAAGATGAGGAATTTTTCACAAGAGATGTATTCGGCCTATACCTGGCGAAGAAGGGCTTTATGAAAAAGTTGATTGAAATAGAAATGGCGGAGAAAATGGCTTCGGACAGCATGCTAAAAGAAGAAACCGTCGAAGAGTTATCGGACCTGGTTAAAAAAAGCATGTATAAAAAAATGAAGTCCTTATAGAATGCGCAGTTTCGTTTTAGACACGAATATCCTATTCTCTTCATTGTTAAAAGATTCAACCGCCAGGAAAATTATCCTGTCCGACATTTTTGAATTATTTGCCCCTGAGTTTTTGTTTACAGAGATAAATAAACATAAAAGAACAATATTAGACAAAACAGGGTTGGGGAAAAATAATTTTGAATTTTTACTTCTGCTTTTGCAGTCGCATGTGGCAGTGGTCTCCTTTAGAGAGTTTTCCGGCTTTTTAAATGAAGCTGAGGCACTGATGAAGAATATCGATTTGAAAGATGCACCATTCATCGCATTGGCTATTAAATTGGAAATTCCTATATGGAGTAATGACCTGCATTTCAAAAAACAAAACAAAGTCCTGTCGTATACGACGGATGAAATTATATCAAATTTTATAGAGCGGTCACAATAAATGAATCGAAAATTGGCCCATTGCTTTAAAAAGATAAAATAGATGCTAAATAAACGGGGCCACTTCCTGTGGGTCGCCGCCGGAATCAAGCCAGGATTTGATGACTTTAGCGGCATTTTCTTCATCATTCGAAAACAGTTCGAGCCAGGGTTTAATGTATTGCTTTACCAGCTCCGTATTTCCACCTGCGTTTAACCATGCACAGAGCAGATACCGGGCTTCATTTATAAGGTAAAATTTCTCCAACCACCTGGAAACGAATGTCGAAACCACCATCGTTTCGCCTCTGGCATCCAACCAGGAACACAGCACCAAACGGGTCTCTATATCCAAAAGAAATTCCTCCAACCATCGGGAT
>JAUPLE010000705.1 GCA_030837085.1 Acidobacteriota bacterium
TACTCCCGGATTTAATCGGTAAAACCCTCATCAAGGGAAATGCGTTAACGGATGATATATTCAAAGACAAAAAATTTGATTGTATCGTCTCCAACCCGCCCTGGGGTTCGGTTCCTGGAGACGATGACCCGGAAAATCAAAAAGAAAGAGAAGCGATCAACACTAAGGGAAAAGAAGGCATATTACCCGAATACAAGAATGTTTCCGACTATGAGCTCGCCCAGGCATTTTTATTAAGAATGGCGCGCTGGAGCGGCAGTGAAACAGTCCTTTCGCTTGTCGTTAAGAATTCTATTTTCTTGAATGATAATGCAAAAGAGTTCCGGAAAGAACTCCTGGAAAAATACAGGATGAAATATTTTTACGAATTATCCGGTTTAAATAAAATTTTATTTAAGAAACGCACCATTGGAAAAATCGATAACAAGGACATTGAGATCGGTTCAACAGAGCCTTGCGCTGTCGCCGTTTTCGACAAATCAAGCATCGGCGATAACACAATCGATTACGTATCTCCCCGGTTAACCGGCTTTTCTGAAAAATTTCAACTCATACATTATACCCAAAAGAATGTAAACCGGGTAAAACAGGCGGATTTTCTTGAAAATGATTGGCTGTGGAGAGTACTGGTCAATGGTTCCCCGGATGATTTCCAGTTGATAAAGAAACGCCTGTCGTTTCAACATAGAATAAAAATCGAATGCAGATCAGGTTTTCAGCCCTCAAAAAGAATGGTGAACCTGGGAGAACCGGATATAAAGCAATTGATCGAACCGACGTATTTCGAGCGCTATAAAGTAATCGATAAACTTACTGATTTTAATTGGAATAGAACTTTTCGAAGAAAACCCGATGAAAATATCTTTTCTAGGAAAAGAATTATCATCCCGGTTAGACCGTTAAGGTCGGACAATCTGAGATTCAGGGGTATCAGACTGGATGGTAATGTTATTCATAAGCACAATATTTTGAGTGTTAAATTGAAATCGAAAAAAGGTTATGTAGCTGATTATGCACCTTACCTGGCCATAGTGAATTCCAAACTTTTGGGGTACTATTTTTATCACGTATCGCCGCAGTGGGGGAAAGGAGAAGAAAAACGAAGTACATTACGAAATATCGATGTTGAAAAGCTACCGTTACCGGTACTGGAAGATGCAGATGCGAGGGCTGCGAAGTTGGGAGAATTGGTTGAACAGATAGAGCTTTCAAAAAAAGATAACCGGGATACCGCAAAACTAGAACAAGAAATCGATGAGGTGGTTTTCGATTTATATGGTTTGTTGGACTTTGAGAAAGAGATGATCCGCGAGTTTTACCAGGTAAATGTAGAACGAAAGAATGATCCTGTCACGGGCGAAGATATTCAACAGTATGTAGACCAATTTCGCCGGAATTTTTCGTCCTTCCTGGCAAAAGGGTTCAAATTGAATGCCGGGTATTGGATTTTACCTCATATCGGCGCGGCCATATCTCTTGAAATCGTCAATGAGAAAGATTTTAAACCAGGTATCGTGAATAAGGAAATCCATATTTTAGATATTGTAAAAAAACGACAGTTACAGCAGAGTTTTTTATCTAAAATGCTGAATGAAGACAAAGTAAAGATTTATGATGATAATATCTTTTATATCATTAAAAGCAATTACTACAAGGATTGGACGATAATACAGGCAATGGATGACGCCAGGGAAGAAATCGGGTTGTTACTCAAAAATTTACCGGATAGGAATAATGCCGACTAGAAAAGAAACCTTCATGACCTTTGCCCTGTCCAGGCTGGAATTCCCGTCAAAGGAGGACTTGTTTGAGAATCTTTTCCTGGCAGCCATTATCGATAGTTATCGAAGAATAGGAAAGTCCTCCATTTTGGAGGAAGAAATCAGGGACATGTTTATTGCCGACTTTGAGCAAGCGAATCCGATGACCAGGGATTTAATCAAAGACAAAATTCTAATTCTTAACTGGGAAAGATGGATAAATGCCCCTGGAGATAAGAAAACCAGGGCGGATATTTCTCTTGCGATCTCCGGGTTCGAGTTCATCATCGAATGTAAACGATTGAAATCCGCAGATTCGAAGTACATCGATGAAGGAATAAAACGGTTTGTCCAACTGAAATATGCTGAAAGTGATTCATATGCAGGGATGATGGGGTTTGTAATCGGCGGCGATATCGGGAGAATTGTTGAAACCTTGAAAGTGAAAATAAAAGATTTTCATTATACGGCCGGTCTCGAATCTCTTTTGGAAAAAAATTGCGTTAATTGGAAGCACAGTTTTCAATCGAAACATAACCGGGATAACGATACCCCGATTCATCTTTTCCACTTGTTTTTCGATTTCATACAACCCGGTTAAATTTTTCAGGCGTATCCCCTGGGGAAAGCAGCGCAACCCGTGGGGAAAGTAGCGCAACCTTTGGGGGAAGTTCCGCAAGGCGTGGGGAAAACAATTCAAGCGATAGCTAAAATACCGCAAGCGATAGCCTAAGTACCCAAAGCGATAGCCCAAATGCCATAAGCGATATCCCAGGTTCCACAAGCGATAGCCCAA
>JAUPLE010000706.1 GCA_030837085.1 Acidobacteriota bacterium
AGCCCGGTGCAGAAAACCGGCTTTTAGCTTCAAACGTTTTACAACATATTTGATCGTTCGAATTGTTTCGATTGTAAAAGCGGCACCCGGATGGCCTGGAGTTTAGATCGCGTACCAACCAGGACGTATTTACAGGTTGATCGATACAGTTATCCAATTGACAGGAGAATTGGGAGCACTGGTCGGGATTTGGGGAGTGTTGAGGGGTAGTGGGGTGGTTATGGATTTCAAAGCAGTTGCATTTGAAGCTGAGAACAGCCAGTTCCAGGTTGACGGCGCCGTTTTTCTTATGGCACAGGACCTGGTTCACGGCGATCTCCTGGAACATCAGCAAGGCATAGACTAGCATCAGCAGGATAGCTGTTAAAGGTTTCTTATTTTTGGTCATCCGGATTTTTTAAGGTCTATTTATAACATGTTCTCATGTAAAAAGCAACCGTGGGGCGCAGTAATCAGGAATTCTAATGATGCTCATGAAAAAAAATTTTAATTGGGGCAGACCTCACAAAGGTTTTCCAGTGGCAATGATAATAGTGGTCACGTGTTTCTCTCCCACCTGGCAGCTTTGTGGTTCCCGCACAACTCCCACAGGTAATTTCGTATCGAAAACCACGAGATACCCCGCCGTGGCTCCCTCAGTGGCTAAATACTTACCTGTCAACTGACGAACGCCTTCCTCTATGATCCACCTTACGTCATCGTGATTATTCACCTTGGTCTCGATTATGTATTTCTTTCCTTTATAGATCAAGATAATATCCATTCTTCCCAGGCCGCTTACGACTTCATAACGGAGATCGCCATGTTCTCCTCTTACAAATTGGTACAACCAGGCGGTTAGCAGAAATTGGCCGGTCTTCTCATAGGGTTTCTCCTCGGCATAGAAAGCCCTAACACCGATCTGGGAGATATAGCTTCCAAAATTGAGAAGTATTCGGTTCATGTCCAGCGCATCTCCTGGTAATAAATATTCTTGCAAGCTTAATTCCTCATTGGCCTTTACTTCTTTAAAAAAAGTCTTAAGATACCTGATCTTATAGATATTATTAGCTACCTGGGCATGTTCATCGCTTTTCTTTATTAGCCCATACTGTTCCAACCAGGTCTGATCTTCGTCATCAGGATCATACTCTACGTGATCAAACACAATTTCCACAAAAGTTTCTTTATATAGTTTGGCTTTTTCATACAGGTTGTCGAAGTGATTATTTCTTTCCTTCAATAAGATTTGAATGGCTTTTTCAACATCCTGCACATCGATTGCTGCCGTGGTTTGCGGTTTCACATTTACGGTCAGGATTGTTCCCAACCGGTTCACCAACCAGGGTTGCCCGGCGGTTTCAGCATAAATCTTTTTCACTGCTTTTTCCGTATACGGTTGGTGGGTCTCTTCCGTATATTGAGAGTACAAATCACGGACATTTTTTAAAGAAAAAGGAGGCAAGTCCACCTGATCGGCAATATTAAAAGGTGATACGCCCCCGACAATAAGTTTGGTTATATTCCTGATGCCAATCAAGCCGACGGAATATAGGGCTTTTCGGTCTATGCTTTTGTATTTCTGGTATAGTCTTCTTAAGGTGGTCAAAAAATTTTCCAATTCATCCAGGGGGATGCCGTCAAATTCATCGATAAAAACGACAATCTTTTTAAATTCGAGGATTCGGTTCAATTCTTCGAATAGTTCCATGAAAGAGAGGTGACTGGTTAAACGGTATTTTTCAAGAAATTCCTCGACAATATGGCATTTTTCGCAGTGAACTTCTCTTAGCCGATTTTTTAGCTGGGTATAAAGTTCTTTTTCGATTTCGCGGTAAAATTCTTGTTTAGTGACATGATTAAGATTCTGGAAGCATAAATGGATAACGATATAAGTCGCTTCTTTTTGTAATTCTTTGGCGATGCCCTCCAGGAAAGTTGTTTTGCCGCTTTGTCGTGGGGCAAACATGGAGAAGTACCTGCATTGGTCCACCATGGTTTTAAAATCTTGTTTTTTTGTATTGGTTACATTGTCTAACCGGGTATAATAAGCTTTTTTTGGAACTACGGAGCCCGAATCTTCGAAGATTCGAACCGGCTGTCGATATGATTCCTTATTTAGTGGTATTTTTTTTCCTGCCATGGTTTTATCTTATGGCAATTAGCTGGATTTGTCAAGAGGTGGGAAATAGGAGGGATAAGAGGTTTAACGGGCAGCCAAATTTTTTGAATTACTGCTGGAAAAAGCGGAAGGTGAGATGGTAGTTCAAGATGTGTTTTACGGACAGCGTTAGTCAAAAAGGGGCAGACACTTTTTGGTTGACAAATAGCGCAATCAATAGTAATATCTCCAGGAGGAGTATTAATATGTTATCAGTTAAAGGCCTTTATGAACACGGCACGGTAAAATTGGATGAAAAAGTTCCAATAACCATGGATACGC
Organism: Acidobacteriota bacterium; assembly: GCA_030837085.1. Taxonomy (GTDB): domain Bacteria; phylum Acidobacteriota; class Aminicenantia; order UBA2199; family UBA2199; genus JAKAGC01. The sequence continues at coordinate 2,423 of JAUPLE010000706.1, forward strand.
CTGTTATCGTCACATTCCTTGAGGACGTGGAGGAGGAAGAAATAAAAACAATAAATCTTGATGATTTTTCTTTCAACCGCGCCAGAGAAATCTTAAAGGATTACAAAGGTTCTTTAAGCGATGCTGTTATCGAAGAAAGAAGAAGTTTTCAATGAAAGCTACCGTTGAATTTACTCCAGGCAAAGAAAGAACAGGGGCAAAAGTAAAAAATGGAATGAAGTAAGAGGATTTCTTCGATATATTCAGCCAAACTTTTCCCCTTAACAAAATCCACGAGAAGTAATATATTGGGCAGCGAGGGGAAATAATGGGACATTCAAGAATTTTCTTTAAAAAATACTTGACCTTTGGATTCGTTTAGTATATATTTTATCTTCCCCGGTCACCCGTTAACCAGTTACCGGTATCCGGATAATGGTCAATGGACAGGTGGACAAGCGTATGGAAAGAGAGGATTTAAATCTTATCATTAATGCCATCGATTCCGGGAGATGCCTGGCTTTTTTAGGAGCCGGCGCCTGTACACCTTTCAAGAACAACCGGGGTGAGGAAATCCCCGGTCTTCCCACTGGCAGCCAACTGGCCAGGATACTGGCCGATAAATGCCGCTACTCCAACGGCCACCCCGATGACCTGCTAAAAGTAGCCGAATACTTTGTGTATACTTGCAGCGGGAGCCGGGAAGACCTGGAAAAAATCGTTCGCGCCGAAATTCAAAAACCCTGCCAACCGCGCCCTATCCATACGGTCCTGGCCCAACTGGAAAAAATTAAGATCATCATGACTTCCAATTATGACACCCTCATGGAAGAGGAACTGCGTCAGTATGGCCGTAGACTGGTTTCCAATATTTATAAACGAGGGAGCTCCACTGCCGCGCATTTTAATCATTCGCCGCTGTTGGAGGAAGATGAGGTGGTTTTGCATAAAATGCACGGGACCGTCGAGGACCCGGAAAGTATCGTTATCACCGAATCCGATTATATTTATTACCTGGCCAACCTAAACGATAAAGACCGGGGCATGCCGGAATATTTCCGCAAAACCTGGATTCCTTTTTGCACTTTACTGTTCTTGGGCTACAGCCTGGGCGATTGGAATTTCCGGGTGATATGGGAAGGGGTGCTGTCCGGTTATGCTGCCGCAAATTTGAAGAAGAGCGCCTATGCCCTGGTCAGGAACCCTTCCCATCAGCAAAAAACGTTTTGGACCCGCCGGAATATCGATGTTTTCGACCAGGATTTAAATGAGTTTGCAAAGCAATTGGCTGAGCATTTCAATTTAGAAATCCCGCAGTTGGGGATAACAAAGCGAACCCAGGGAGTGAAATCATGAACAATATCCCATCGCCCTTCAAGCTTTTGGATTATTATGATTACAAGGACGCCGGGATATTTTTTGGTCGTGAGGCCGAGACCCGGCAAATGGTAGGGGAAATTCTTTCTTCTCGCTTATTGGTTTTGTATTCTCCTTCTGGATCGGGCAAGACCTCGTTAATCCAAGCTGGGGTGCGGCCCCAACTGGAAGAGATGGGGTATCAAACGGTCTATACCCGGATGGAAACCGAACCGATTCCCTCGGTAATGCATGCGGTTTCTGTCGCGCTAAATCTGCCGACCGGTCCACCTGAAGAGTCCCATGAGTTATATGCATTTCTCAAGCAAGTGCTCCAAAAAGCTGGGAACCCCCTGGTAATTTTCCTGGACCAATTCGAAGAATTTTTTATCATCTATCGGAACAAGCCGGAGCTGCGCCGGGAATTCATTGAGCAAGTGGCCCGGAGTAAATACGATGATGAATTGCCGGTTTTCCTGGTGTTATCGCTTCGGGAGGATTATTTAGCGCAGCTTCATGAATTCCGGGCCGACATTCCCTCGATATTTCAAAACAACGCAAATATTCGCCTGGATGCTTTTGACGAGAAAGCTGCACGCCGGGCCATGGAAAAACCAATGGCAGCGGTAGGATGGACGCTGGCCCCGGGTTTAACAGATACGATATTAACAGATTTAAATAAAGAAGGGACCGGGATTGAGCCCATCAAGCTGCAAATGGTATGCGGTACGCTCTGGGAGCAACGGAACGGTGAAACCGGGGAGATTCCTTTATCTGTGTATGAAACTTTAGGCGGAACAGAATTTATTATTCGCCAGTTTATCGCCGGGCGGTTGGAGAAAGTGCCCCACCGCAGATATCGGTTGCTGGTCAAGGTATGCGAAGCCTTGAAAACACCTGATAAAACCAAGCGATACCGGTCGATAGAGGATTTACTTGCCCAACTCAATATAAAAAATCGCCAGCGCCTGGACGCAGTTCTAAAGCCATTGGTCAATCTTCAAGTGCTGCGGGAGGAAGAGCGAGGTGGAACTCAGTGGTATGAATTCAAACATGATTATGTGGCAGCGGAGCTGAGCCGGTGGATCCAGGACCGGAAAGAAAGAACCCGGCGCCGACGGATTTGGTATGCGGCATTACCCG
>JAUPLE010000707.1 GCA_030837085.1 Acidobacteriota bacterium
AGAGACGCTCTCGATGGTTTTCACCACCGGCACATTGCCCACCACTTCCACTACCTCCGTAAACATCGGTTCATCTTCTTTTTTCTTTTGATCCGTGTTTTCCTCCGGGAATAGGGAAATGTGCAGGGAAAATGCACACAATACGACTGTTACAAACAAAATCATAAATCTTTTTTTTGACATACAAAGCTCCTTATACATTCAATCGAGGGCTTTTTGTTTTCCGTCATAATACCCGCCCTCCGCAGGTATTACCGGCAGCGTTGTTACGCCATTGAATTTAAGGGCTTAATAGGTCTTCCGACTCCCGGGATCTTTAAAAGCCTTCCCACTCCTATTTAAGAAGCAGTGGCTGATCCGCTTTAAAGACACATCCAGGACTTTACTTTGTCCGGGACCCGGTCACGGCAGCGGGGGCTGTGGGGTTTTAAAACCCTCTTCCCTTGAATTAAGCCTTAAGGATAAATTTTATAACTCTTGCCCTCGATTGTCAATAGGATAATGATTAAAAAAACCTTCTGTGTCTTCTGTGTGTTCTGTGGGCTCTATTTCCAAGGTAGTTAAAAATACAAAAACACTTGACATTTTTTAGTATATGGTTAAAAATAAGACCTGGAAATGAAATATGGATGGTATACGTAAATGATAAGTGAGAAAGGCACGCTGAAAGACACGCCTGTTATGAAGCTGCTGCTGGCCGTTTTCGAGCAAACCCTCACAGGCATTCTCTACGTCAAAAACGAAGAAGTCCTCAAGGTGCTGTACTTCAATCGCGGCAAACTGATCTGGGCCATTTCCAATTCCGATGAAGACAAACTGGAGAACATCCTGGGTGCCCGGGACCTGGTGGACCCTAATATCCTTCTCAAAGTCAAACGCGAAGCCCATGTTTCCGAATCCATCGGCAAATTACTGGTGGAAAAAGGCCTTATTACCCTGGAAGAATTGATCGATTCTTCCAAAATACAATTAAAACGTATTATCTTCAGCATCCTTAAATGGAAAACCGGCGGGTTCCAGTTTGTAAAAGATGCACCACCCGAACGGTTATTGAGCCTTGATCTCAGCATTACTAATTTTATCGTCGACTTTATCCTGGATGAGATGGACATCAGCGATATCTGGAAAGAAATCGGTTCCCTCCAGGTTGAATTAATTAAAAACCCGGATGAAGAAAAAATAAACAAGTACCGACTCTCTGAAAAACAACTGGCATTGTTGAACAGTTTCTCCGGGAAAGATAAACTGGAAGCAGTACTTTCCAGGTATTCCGGAGGGCACCGGGAATCGCTGCTGAAAATCATCTATTTCTTTCTAATGTCTGAGCTTTTGATAAAAAAAGAATTTGAATTGGCCGACTCCTCGGTATTCGATGATGATGCCAGTTTCGAGTATTTCCATACAGAAGAGCAAGAGCCGGAACCGGAAGAAGTCGAACCGGTGAAAAGTAATCCGAAACAATCGCAAACGGCAGAGGAACACCGAGCATTTATGTTCAGCGCCCGGGAAACCCGGCAAAATGACGAGCCTGTATCTTATTCACCTTCAGCCGAGTCCCTGGCCCCGACAGAGGAAGAAATCTTCAACGAAGCCAAAACCCGAAAAATAAAAACCGCCACCTGGATACTGGTTATTTTTGTACTGATTCTTGGGGGAATTATTTTATTAATACTGCCCCTCATGTTAAACGAGAATCCGATCGATCGAATCAAATCTGCCCCAGATGCAGGACCAACCGGTCGGGATATCATTACAATTGATGAACGGAAACCCGTAGTGGAGAAAGTCGAAGAACCAAAAACTGGGGAGCCGGGCAGCGACACATCCGGGACGCCATCCGGAACTCCATCCGAAACGTCCGCCAAAATACCCGAAACATCCTCCGAGACGCCGCAGGATATAAAACCCTCACCTGACGAAAAGCCGAAGCAGCAGACGCTGCCGACGCTGCCGACGCTGCCGGCGGGGAAAAGCGCTATGGCTTATTTCCAGGAAGGGAATATGATTACGGCCGGTGATATTTGGAAACAGGAATTAATCACGGCTGGGGTCAAGTATTCAATTTTATTGGAGTTGGATTGTCAGAAGGAGTCGGTAATCGGGGCTTTTGACCGGGTAGAAGCGAAAGATGGTTTTTTCATTTTGAATAAACCATCGCAGGGTCGAACGTGTTTTTTAGTGATGTGGGGAAAGTATCGGACCAGGGAGGAGGCGGCAGTGGGTTTAAAGTTAATCCCGCAGTATTTTTGGCGCCAGCCCAATCCCCCTGAAGTGACTGATGTGACTAAATATCTTTAAAATTTCTTGACAAAACCATCGACTCCTATTATAATGTGGTTTCGAATGAATGCCGGAGTGGCGGAATTGGCAGACGCACCGGACTCAAAATCCGACGAGGTTCACTCCTCGTGAGGGTTCGACTCCCTCCTCCGGCATTCTCATTTTCATCGCCCTTAAATTATTCCCCATTAATCATTAAAAGTTAATAATTGACAATTAACAATTATTCCTTTTTCTCTTCCTAAATAGGGCAGACACGCAGGTCTGCCCCTTCGGAAAAAAATTTGCCAGTCCCAAATTGTCTACCGTCTCTTATTGTATCTTCACCGGTTCGGGATGGAAATACCCTTTGCCGTCCCACCAACCATTTATATAAGGTTTTGCCGGCGCGACGCCTTCCATCATTTGATGAGTCCTGCCATTGGTTAATTCCAACCAACCCTTTGCAGTCGGTAACTTCACCTCAGGCTCCGGTTCCTGCCCCCGGATATCGGAGGTGGGATAAAAGTACAACCACGCACCGTTATTGTTTCCCTGTATCTTCCCTTCAACATAATATCCCTCGGGTTTCCTGTAATCGCCTTTAGCGAAAAATGTATAATCCTTTAATTCCAGGTAGCCGGGAATTTCCGCCGGCGGTAAAGGTACATCGACGATTAAAGGAGTCGTATCGCTGCCCCACTCGTCATACCGCCGCACCACCTTTTCCATTATCGTCTCTTCTCCTTTTACCAGGATGAATTTAACATAGTCCCCGATATAGTGATTGGGATTGGGATCATTTGCAGCATTGGGCGGCCGAAGCTCATGCCGCAACCTCCCAGGAGAAAAGAGAAAGAAGTAAAACCAGAGATGATTCTTCCCCTTTAACTCAGGATCGTAGGCAAAACTGCTGATTTTTCGAATCGGCATCCGATCCCGGTCCAGGGGCACTGCAAATAATTCATAACCAACAGGCAGACGCTGCGGCAAATCCACCATGAGGGTGAGAAAATTTCTCCCGTAGCCGATTTCCCCCGCTTTTTCCAGCGCCTTATTTAACTGGTCTAAGTCCACTGGGGGAGGGGCGGTTTGTACCTTTGCCCCTGTATTCGCGCGGCACCCAGCGGCGCTAATGAGAAAGAAAAATATTCCGAACACAACAAAAAGCCATACTATTGTTTTTGTTTTCATGCGTTTTGATCTCCTATATAAAATTTTTTTTCATGCTTCATCCAGGTTTTAAATTTTTGAGTGTTTGTTCTAACCAATCCAGGTATCTACCGAATTCGCTGTTTACCTTATCCCTGGCACCCTTGCCCTGTCTTCTCTCAAGAGAATCCAGGTACTCATTGCCGACTTGCTTTGCTAATGCTTTCTCTCCGGCGATGAACAATAGGTACATGCGCAGGGTACAGTAATTAAAGCGGGAATAATCATCCAGCAAATTACCCCTGGAAAGATAATCGTTCATCATATGTAAATAACGTTCCGCCGGGAGATACTGTTTTTTCTTTAAAGCCGCCGCGGCCAGGTGAATAAAGGTCGCCGGTACTTCAAAACGCTGCCCCGGGTTTTCTTCCTGTACCGTGGTCATAATCCGCTGCGCGTCGTTATCGCTGCCCAATACCAGGGGCAGATAATTCTCCAATAAGGGATTGTGAATACAAGCGTGCAAATAATTGATATTTTTATACCGTCCCCAGATGCTGGTTGAAATTAAAATCTCATTTATTACCGGGGAAACGGCAAAATATGGGGTTGTTTTTTCCCGCAGCGACTCGGGCCATAATTTTGCCATGCTCTCGCTGTTCAGGAAATTGGCCCCTGACGCCGGAGAATTCATGAAATCGATATATGCGGCAATATCCCCGGGTTCGCTGGTTAAACGAGAAGATAGGAGATGGGGATAATTATCAGCCAGGGGCGGCGCATCCGCAAGCCAATCCTTTAACCGCTGCCCGTCCGCGATGAAAAAAGCGCCCAATTGTTCCGGGCTTTCGAAGCCCAGCGTACGCAGTTCCGGCGCCACCACGGGATCCTGCCATTGCCGGGCAAAATCTACTTCGGTCACGGGCTTAACCGGGTCCTTGACGCCCACCATCATCCACTCCAACCCGGACCCGGCCCAGAGAGAATTTTCCGGGAAAACATTGTTAAATGCTTTTAATATGGACCGCGTTTCCGCTGTGCTCAATTGGTAAACAGGCAGCCAGTAAGTAACGATCCCCCCGGCTGACAGGCGGTCATGGATCAATTGAAAATATTCCCGCGTATAAAGATTCACAATTCCTTTGTTTTTGGGCGGAGGTGGTTCCGCTGTAATTAAATCAAACTGCCGCTGCCGCGTCAGGAGAAAAAAACGGCCGTCCTCAATATGGACTTTGACCCGGGGATCATGAACCGGGTTCTCCCTGGGGTCAGGGAAAACCACGCGGCCTTCTTCGACGATCTCCCGTGAGATATCCACGATTTCTATATTTTCAAAACTCTTAGTATCCGTCATTGCCTTTGCCGTCATCCCGCACCCGTAACAGATCAATAGAACATTTTTAATGCCGGGATTTACGGCAATCGGCCAGTAAACAAAAAGTTTCATGTAGCGCCGCGCTCCCATCCAGGCGCCGGACATGGTGTGACTGTTGGTAACTAACCGGTAATAATGAGGTTTCCCTAACAAATCGCTTTCCAGGTACTGGATCGTTTCCACCACGCCTTCCCGGGCTGCCACCCGCGTCTCGCCATTTAAACTGTACCGTTCATAAGGTATTTTTAAGTAGCGGCTGTCCATGAACCCGAATGGAAAAAAAAGTAAAGAAGCAACATATGCGGCCAGTACGGCATGGGCAAGGGAAAGTTTTTTCTTTAGCATTGCCGATTGTTCTTTAGGGAGCGCCAAAAGGGCCATGACGCCGTAGCAAAGGGCGAAAAGGAAAAAACTTTTCTCAACGCCGAGATAAGGAATAAAAATAAACCCGGCCGCCAGGGAACCGATCATGCCGCCAAAGGTATTGGCCAATGTCAGCAGGCCGGCGGCTTGTGTTTCAGAGGTCATCTCTTTATGTAGGGCTTTTCCCAGCATGGTAAAAATTACCCCGGAGAAAAAGGAAACCGGGAATATCAGGAATAATGAAAGGAATAATATTTTAATATGATCGTTGAGCGTTTCGATAAGGCCATGGAGAGCGCCGAAATTGGTGTAGAGGAGAACCACCAGCATCCCGTTGAAAACCAACAGGGCAGTAAGAAAGCGGTGGGCGTCCGGTTGTACCCGGAACCATTTGGACGCTGCCATCCCGCCCAGGCTGATTCCCAGGAGAACTGTCGCCAGCATCAGGGAAAAATTCAAGGTAGTGGCGCTGAAAAACAACAGCATGAAACGAAACCAGGTGACTTCCAGCGCTAAAACAGTAAAACCGGAAAGAAAACCCGCGGCCAAAAGTTTTGATAATGAAAAGCTTTGGGAAGTCCAGAAACCTTTTCTCGAAAAGGTTTCTGGGTCTTTCTTTTTTTTCCGGTAGACCCAGGCGGCGGCGGCCGCGGCCAGCAGGTTAAAACATGCGGCCAGGAGCCCGGCGCCCCGGATGCCCAACCATTTAACCAGGAACAATTCCCCGCCTATTACCCCGGCTGTCGCGCCAAAGGTGTTCCACCCGTAGAGTATTCCCAGGGTGCGTCCGAAGTCCGGGTTATTATGCTTTGAATACGACATCAATGCATTTACCAGTACCGGCAGTGTGGCGCCCATGGCGCAGGCAGGGGCTGCCATCAAGCAAAAAGAAGTAATGGTTTTGAAACTGTTGAGAAGGAAATCATGCCCTAATAGAGCGCGGTACACCGGCACAAATATTTTTGTGAGGTTAGGCAGAAGCAGCACCAATAAGAAACCGGAAACGCCGATGATAATTTCCAGCAGGGCATAGAAACGGATGGGGGATTTAATTTTATGGCCTTTGAATCCGACCAGTCCGCTTCCCAGGGCCAGGCCGGCCATGAAACTTGCCAGCGTCAAAGATGTCGCCCAAACGCTGTTTCCAAAAGTCAAACCGGTCAACTGGAACCATAATAGCTCGAAAATAAGCGCAGAGGCGCCGGAAAAGAAAAATATTGCACAAAGTATTGCTTCCATGGAAGGCTACAGGGGAATTAAATAGAAAATCTCTCGGATGAGATTATTCTACAATTTTAACTTTGTCGGCCTGGGGGCCTTTTTTTCCTTCTGTTAACTCGAATGTTACTTCCTGACCTTGTTCCAGGTTCTTAAAACCTTCGGTCTGGATGCTGGTGTAATGAACAAATACGTCATTACCTTCTTCGCTTTGAATAAAACCAAAACCTTTCTTCGTATCAAACCACTTAACTTTACCTTTTAACATTTAATTTTCCTCTAAATCTAATTTCATGGAGACCTTATATCGTCTTTTAATCTCCACATTTCCTATTTAGCATAAAGCAGATGGAAAAGTCAAGAGTATTCACAAAAAAAAATCCCTTTTTCTCTTTAAATATTTTCCCGGGTGCATTATAATCTAACCTTGAATGGAGGTAAGAATGATGAGTAACCATGTTATCGTAGAGATTTCGGTAGTCCCGCTGGGAACGGATTCAACGTCTTTGAGCGCTTATGTGGCCGGGGTTGAAAAAGTTCTTGAAAAATACAAAAATATAAAAACAATGTTAACGCCGATGTCCACCATATTGGAAGGCGACCTTGAGGAAATCCTGGCCGCGGCCCTGGAAATGCACGAATCTCCTTTTTTGAAGGGCGCAAAACGGGTATCCACACGGATCAATATCGACGATAGGAGGGATAAATCGCTCACCATGGAAGGGAAAATGGCGGCCGTAAAATCGAAACTATAAAAAAAAGCTCCCCGGGCAGGATTTGAACCTGCAGCATTGTGGTTAACAGCCACACGCTCTGCCGATTGAGCTACCGAGGAACTCATTCGGTTTAATTATGGCAAAAAATCCGCTTTTTGTCAATACCGGGAAAGACAAAAATTTATAAATAAAGTGAAGAAACAAAGGAAGAGCGTTAATAGCAAAGGGTTATAAAAAAATGTCCCACTAAAATTTTAGGACCCCCTTGACAAAAGTTTGATTTTCTATTATGCTTATAGCCTGGAAAATGAAAACCGCAACGGGCGGGAATAGCTCAGCGGTAGAGCGCAACCTTGCCAAGGTTGATGTCGCGGGTTCGAATCCCGTTTCCCGCTCCAGTCACTTTTTGGCGGCGTAGCCAAGTGGTAAGGCAGCGGTCTGCAAAATCGCAATTCATCGGTTCGAATCCGGTCGCCGCCTGTCAATTTTTAGATATCCCCCTTTTCAATTTTTGGTGGTCGATTTTTACCCGATATCGTCTATCTGCCTATCTCACAGCTTCTCTAATGGCCGTAATCGCCCGTTCTATATCATTGTCATCGATATCTTTGTGGGTGACAATGCGTACGGTTTTCGCGTCAAAAGGAAGGGCCAATACGTCCTGGGCGGCCAATTTTTTAAGGAACGAGTCCGAAGTCATGGAATTTAAGGTGACCATAATCATATTGGTTTCCACTTCCTGGGGGTTGACCCGGAGGTGCGGCAAATCCGCGATTTTTTCCGCCAGCAATTTTGCCCTACGGTGATCATCCTGAAGCCGGTCAATCATTTTCTCAATAGCCACGATGCCGGCCGCGGCAATCACGCCCACCTGGCGCATACCGCCGCCCAGGTATTTGCGGACAAAGCGCGCCTCTTTTATGAATTCTTTGGTTCCTGCCAGGATCGAGCCCACAGGGGCTGAAAGTCCCTTGGAAAGGCAAAACATCAGGGAATCGAAATGTTTTGCTATTTCTTTAACGTCCACTTTCAATGCGATGGCTGCATTAAACACCCGCGCCCCGTCCAGGTGAAAATTCAAGTTGTATTTCTTAGTAAGATCGGCTGCTTTTTCTAAATAGTCCAATCCTAGAACAGCGCCGCCCCAGGTATTGTGGGTATTTTCCAGGGCAATGGCCCGGGTGGTGGTCATATGGTCCCTGAGGGTGGTATGGATGTTTTTTTCAATTAAATCCAGGGGAATTTTCCCCCGGTCCGACGGTAGGGCGCGGGGAACGGCGCGGGCGATCCTGGAAATATTCCCGGCCTCGAAATTAAGAATATGGCATTTTTCTTCCAGGATGATTTCTTTGCCTTCGCCCACCTGTAATACCATGGCAATGGTGTTGCCCATGGTTCCTGTCGGGACAAAAAGCGCTGCTTCTTTGCCGACTTTTTCAGCCGCAAGTTCTTCCAGTTTATTAACCGTGGGGTCGTCGCTAAAGACATCGTCGCCCACTTCGGCGTCGTACATGGCCTTACGCATTTCTTCGCTGGGCCGCGTTACCGTATCGCTGCGGAAATCCGCTATTCCTTTATATGACATTGGCGCCTCTATAATGATTCGATGGTCACAATGACCTTATGAGTTTTAATGGGAGCTACATCCTTTTCCCAGGGGCGGCGGTATTTCAAATGGATTTCTGCTTTCCCCGGTTTTAATGCGTCAAAGGTAAGAATTTCATAAGTCGGGGCTCCCAGCATTGGTGGTTGGGACCCTTCCTGGCCGGGCTCTTTGGTTTTTACCTCTTTGAATTTAACCAGGTCTTCGGGCTTAATTTCCTGTACCGCCCAACTGTAACCGGTGGTGGGATTGGATTTGATTTTAATGGAAAACTCACCGATACCGTGAACCGTGACAGCGGTTTCTTCGGTATCCGACATCATAAAAATCTTCTTTTCTTTTTCTGTCTCATGCGCCATGGCGACCCCCACAAACAACAGGACCGAAACCAAAACAAAGAAGAAGAGTCTGCTAAACCTTATTTTTCTTGTTTTCATGCCTGCCATATTTTACCTCGTTTAAGTTATTTTTTACCTTAATAAATATACCATAATATAAAGAAAAAAAGAAGCCCCACTCGCAGGGAGTGGGGCCTTTTCAGACAACACTGGGAGTAAGGAAATATCCCAGTTTTTAATAAATGTAGTAATTAGCGCCTTCGCCGACGCGGTCGCAGCCGTACTTGATCCACATATAGCCACTTTCGCCCCAGCCTGTACCCCAGGAGTTTTTCAATCTCCAGGCGCCTTTGGCGTCGTCCCAACCGATGAGAAGAACAGCATGGTTGGTGTATTGGGGGTTCTTTTTGCATTTGTTTAGAACGCCGCTGGTATAGGCCTGGAAGTTTCTATCCACAAAAACACCGACCTGTACTGCGCCATAGGTGTAAATAGCCTGTTTGATATTTTCGGTAGGGGGCACTACGTAGTCTTCAGTCACGAAAGCCCAGCTCTGGATATTGTAGGGATAAGGGCAGGTGCTAATACAGGGGGCATCCGTGGCGGTATAAGGGAAGCAGCTTTCATAGGGAGATCCCGGGCTTACCAGCATATCCTGGGGCCAGTAGCCGCCGTTGCAGCCCCAATCCCAGGGATTGCAGGAGACCATATGCTGTTCCGACAGGTCCACTTCGATCCCGTCGTTCTTTAAGATCATGGATTCCAGTAAACCGACGGCGGCAAAAGCCCAGCAGCTACCGCAGTTTCCCTGATCTTTAACTGAAGAAGCATACCCTATGTAAGAGGAGGGTAAGGCCTCGGGGCTGGTAAGACCTTCCGTGTTGATGAGCGCATCGCCCATGTACATGGTGGGAAGCGGAAGATCGGTTCTTAAACCGCATAGTGTTTCCAGGTCGTACTGCATAGCGGGGTTGACGCCCACGGTAAAAGTATAACCGTTGGCTTTAATATCTGCCCGCATAGCCTCGATTTCGGCTTCCAGTTTTGCCCGTTTAGCGACGGGGTCCTTGTCGAGGTCTCCTCTTTGGGCCGCCTGTAAAGCGGGTACGGCAAAAAACACGGCCACAATGGCCACAACCAACAAACCTAACAACCATCTTTTTTGCATCTTTTTTCTCCTTAGTTTTAATTAAATTTTTGTTACACCAATACCATACTCCACTACAAAAAAAAAGTAAATACAACTAAAGTTGTAGAAACGGTTTTATTTTTATTTTTTTCTCGGAAACAGGTTAAAGGGTGTTCATGGGGTGTATTTGTTCATTGTCAAGAAAAATGCCCACAGAATACACAGAACCCACGAAAAGGCGAAAATTTTGCCCGTTCCCTTTCCTTATCAAAATTTTCCCGGTTTATTATTGACAATTGCCATAGAAAAGATTACTATCAAATCTAAATCAGTGACGGGAGGCAAATCCATGAATAAGTGGTATTTATTGTTCATTATGTTAATTGTATGCTTTATCGCAGGCCCATCAGCCGATTTCCGGGTGCAAAAAGAAAATCCTATGCCCCTGGATGCAAACAATGAGCTAAAGCCTGGCAATATCAAGATTGACAGAGATTACGGCATAATGCCGTTGACCTTTATTCCCAATCAAGGCCAGATGGACCAGCAGGTCTATTATTACGTCCAGGGAAAAGATAAAACCGTTTATTTTACTTCGGAAGGCGTGACTTATTCACTTAATGCCTCCGGCGGGTCAGAACCCTTTTTTAAAAGGGTTCCGACACCTCCGAAAACTTTTACTAATGAACAAAAATCCAAAGACCTTTCAAAGCGATGGGTGGTCAAACTGGAGTTTGTGGGTGCGAAGAAAAACGTAAAACCGGAATGCCTTGAACAGAGCGGGACAAAGGTTTCCTATTTCAAAGGGAAACCCGAACTGTGGCATACGGGTTTGCGGGCGGCGTCGAAAATCATTTACCATGAGTTGTGGCGGGGCATCGATCTGGTCTATTATGGGACCGTGAATAAAATGAAATACGAATTTATCGTGCATCCCGGCGCTGATCCCTCTCAAATCAAACTGGCTTATCGCGGCGCCGAAAGTGTGAAAGAAAACCGTCAAGGTCAACTGGAAGTAAAAACACCGGCGGGAGGGTTTTTCGACGATACACCGGTGGCCTGGCAGGAGATCGCCGGGAAGCGCGAAAGCGTAACATTAAAATATTCCGTTGAAAAAGGAAAGAGTGGCAAGGAAACCGGGGATGCCCCGGTTGTGACTTATGGATTTAGCGTAGGAATATACGATACGAAACAGACATTGATATTAGACCCGGCGATTATCATATATTGTGGGTATATCGGGGGTTCAGGTGATGATTGGGCGCAAGATATCGCGATAGATGCCGCTGGTTGCGCCTATGTGACGGGATATACTAGATCCACCGAAGCCACATTCCCGGCGAAAGTGGGTCCCGATCTAACCATCAGTCTATATGATGATGCATTTGTAGCCAAAGTCAATGCCGATGGAACAGCGATCGATTATTGCGGCTATATCGGGGGAAATGGCGGTGATAAAGGCATTGGAATTGCCGTAGATTCGTTGGGCTGCGCTTATGTGGCCGGGATTGCGGGTTCATCGGAAACGACTTTCCCGGTGGTTGTTGGGCCGGATTTGACCGATAATGATATCTGTTGTTATGAGGTCTTCGTGGCGAAGGTGAATGCTGCCGGGACCGACCTGGTTTACTGCGGTTATATCGGGGGTTCCGCTGAAGATGTAGCCAGGGGAATCGCCGTGGATGGTTCCGGTTGCGCCTATGTGGTTGGGATAACAGATTCAAGTGAAACCGATTTCCCAGTGGCAGTAGGACCTGATTTAACCTACAATACAAATTCTGACGCTTTTGTGGCCAAAGTCAAAGCAGACGGAACCGGCCTGATATACTGCGGGTACATCGGAGGTTCAGGGGATGATCGCGGCAATGGAATCGCCATAGATAGTACAGGCTGTGTCTATGTGACTGGGTATACTACTTCAACCGAAACCGATTTCCCGGCGACCGTCGGACCCGATCTAACCTTCAATGGGATGGCTGACGCCTTTGTGGCGAAAATCAAAGCAGATGGAACTGGACTGATCTACAGCGGGTATATCGGAGGTTTTTATAACGATGAAGGTGCTGACATCGCAGTGGATACCTTGGGCTGCGCTTACATCACAGGGGGGACTGAGTGCAGTCAACCCGATTTCCCGGTGACCGTCGGGCCTGATCTAATCCATAATGGAGATTGGGATGCCATTGTTGTGAAAGTCAATGCAACCGGCACTGGACTGGTGTACTGTGGGTATATCGGAGGGTCAGCGGGTGAAGATGCTAGAGCAATTGCGTTAGACACCTCCGGCTGCGCCTACATAACCGGGTATACTAATTCCGACCAGACTACGTTCCCGGTGACAGTGGGGCCTGATCTGACCCATAATGGGAATTGGGATGCCTTTGTGGTGAAAGTCAATGCAACCGGCGCCGGACTGGTGTACTGTGGGTATATCGGAGGTTCAGGGTGGGATACGTGTCATGGTATCGCTGCGGATATCACGGGTTCCGTTTATGTGACTGGTTATACCAGTTCCACGGAAACCACGTTCCCCGTTACCGTAGGGCCGGATCTAATCCACAATGGCAGTTTTGACTCATTTGTAGCAAAAATTTCCGGTAATCCGATTTATACGGTAAATTTTGCCGCAGGAAACGGTGGAACCTTAACCGGTGTTACAAGCCAAACCGTTGTCCAGGGAAATAATTGCTCAGCAGTTACCGCTGTTCCAAACAGCGGATACAATTTCGCCAACTGGACCGGAACGAATGGCTTCATAACCACCACGAATAATCCCTTAACCGTCGCCAATGTGAACTCTGATATGATGATTACCGCTAATTTCGCCCACTCCAACCCGGCGGGCTGGATTCCCCTGGAAGACTTTCAAAACAACATGATCGTCTACGGGAAGGCCTATACCGGTAATAACCCAACGGCAGAAGGCGATTGGATCGGCGCCTTTGGCCCCGAAGGAACTTCCGATTGCCGGGGAATCGCCGCCGTGCAAGCCAATGGCAACTACTACCTGACCATCGGCAGCAATGAAAACTCCGCTGAAACCATCACGTTCCAATTGTGGCCCCTACCCTCCGGTCCCGCCATCGATGGCAGCGAATCCATCTCCTTTATCAATGATGGTGTCTACAGTGGCCTTCCTCTCCATTTCGGCCCCAGGGGACAGAATCTCGCATTGGTAAACGGGTGGAACTGGATTTCCTTCAATACCCTGCCAACCGATACATCGTTTAATTCCGTTTTCGGAACCCCCGGCGTCATTGAACAAATCAAAAGCCAGACCCAGGCGGCCATTTATACCAGCGGCAGTTGGATCGGAGATTTGACCGACATGAGCGGCATCGCCAACGGCATTTTGTACAAAGTCAAAACCAATCAAGCCTATGCCTTTAACGTCACCGGCATGACTGTTCCCTATAATACACCCCTTTCATTGATAACCGGCTGGAACTGGACCGCGTACCTGCCAACCCTTTCACAACCCGTGGCAGATGCCGTCAATTCTATTATTACCCCGGTGAGCCAGGTCAAGAGTCAAACCAATTCCGTCATTAAAATTGGTTCAGCCCTATTCGGCGACTTAACCCAAATGGAGCCCAACAAAGGCTATACCATTTTAATGAACCAGCC
>JAUPLE010000708.1 GCA_030837085.1 Acidobacteriota bacterium
CCCGTTCCGGGAATATACCTTGCTTTTCCCTGGTTCCCTGAATTTCGATATGGATAAATACACAAACGCACGCCGTGGTCCCATTTTTAAGGTGGACCTGAATTAATTTATCGGCGTATCGTTTGCCTATTTTGCCATAAGGCGCGATACCCCTTGATTCACTGTCCATAATTTTGATTTCTTTCGAAAAATCGATATCCCTGTGGATATCGGGGAAAAAAAATTCCAAAAAAGGTTCAAATAAATCTTCGATCACATCTTTCCAGGCAGAATCAAAGTCTGTTTTCTTTTCCCCTTGCAGCTTGTCTGGTTGTTTTTTTTTTTTACCACTATTTGAATCGGAATCATTGGTCAGCTTAGTACTTATCTTTTCTTCATTATTCATGTTGGTATTATATTCCAGTTTAACCGATTTTTCAACTGTTACCCAAAATGAGGTGAAGAGAGACTTCCAAGGGAAAAAGAGCAAATTGCATTCAAACACACTACTTTAAAAAAATACCGATTAAGAACCTTCAAAACCCGGTATTTGCCTTCGATACCCATTGGAAAGTACCTGGATACCCAAAACCTCCAAAAGCTGCGGCTGATCTTTCAAAACTGCCTTAAATACATAGTTGCCGCCGTAGGCGGTTTTTAATCCTCCGCAGTGGGCAAAATTATTGAAAAAATCCGGGAAAAAGGATATAATTAAGGAGCAATGAAAAAAATAGATGAAATCCAGCAGGTCAATGACAAATTCTTCCACAAGATATTCGACTCCCCCAAAAATGCCAGGGATTTCCTACAGCATAGACGGAGGTGATATCATGCCAACCTTAGAGCAGCGGATTATCAATGAGTATAAAGAGGAAGTTATAAAATCGCTAGGCCCCAAATTAATTAGTAAAGGAAAAAAAGAAGGAAAAAGAGAAGGAATAATGAAAGGAAAAAGAGAAGGAATAATGGAAGGAAAAAGGGAAATTGCGCGGCAGATGCTGCGGAAAGATTTCGATTTGAAGACCATTATGGGGCTAACAGGTTTTAAAAAATCAGAATTGGAAAAACTGGCTTCTCGTTCCTCTAAAAAGTCTTTCCAGTGATATAAACTATATGATTTTTTTGTCCGCCCCTTTTTGCGTCCCTTGCAATAGAATCATCATTGCCGCTCCGGTATTTGCCTTCGATACCCATTGGAAAGTACCTGGATACCCAAAACCTCCAAAAGCTGCGGCTGATTTTTCAATGCTGCCTTACAGACATAAATGAATTCCCTCATCCAATACTTGAACTCCGCCAGTAAGCGATTCCTCTGGTCCGTCGCCACCTGCGCCATGCCGATGGCCTCCGTATACTTGACCCTCGCTTGCGATACCCGCATCACCTTCTCATGCCCCGCCTGCAATTTTTCCACTGTAACCGCATTTACCGCTAACCGCTCAATTAATCCGGGATTATGAAAAAGGTTACTGTAAAATGTATCGGCCTGCCTTATCCACCCATTGATCACCCGCGTCCTGGGTTCGTTTAATAATAACTTGGCCAGTTCCGCCGATTCTTCCCGGCAATGCAATTTGGTGAAAGCTACATGCTCCATATACAACGGGTTGGCTTCCGCGAATACCCGTTTCATCTCTTCCCGGGCCAGCAATTGCAGCCCGTGTAACTCGGTTTTATTCCTATCCGCCGTTACCAGGTTGTCAATCTTGGTCAGGCCCTCTTCGATCCTTTCCGCCGTCATATTGTATTCTAAGATCAGCGAATAAATATTTTTATCATCCCTGGCATTCACCAATGCCTTTCTCGAATTCTGAAAAAAATCCGCAAAACGATTGGTCTTATACAACATGGTCTGCCTCCTCCACAGAAGAATTATTGCTTCCTACCAGGTTTACTTCCCGGTTTTCCTTGTATTTGTGGAAATTGAGCAACATTTCATATTTCAGCACAGGAACCTGTTCCATTTCCGTTACCAGCTCCTGGATCTCGGGCGGCAAGGCCGCCAGGCTATTATTATAGTCTTTCTCTTTATAAAACATCGGCCCCTTATTCAAGATCAACCAGTCCAATGAAACTCCCAGGTTTGTTCCCAGTTTGGATAAAACTGTAAAATGAGGAAAAGCCCTGGCGTTCTCGTATTTGTAATAGTTGGCGCGATGAGAACCGATTCGTTTCGTCATATCAACGGGGGAAAAACCCAGGGTCTCGCGCATTTTTTTCAGCCGAAGGGCAATATCTTGCATAATTGTTTTTCTATTCATGGTCTTAACCTCTTATCACATAAGAATAAGTAATCTTACCACAGTTTGTTCCAAAAAGAAATAGATTCGCAAATATATAATTAATTGTTTTAGTTTGTTTTGTATCCGATCAATTTCAAATTGAATCCGATATACTTCTAATTGCTGCCGATAAACTTCGAAATGAAGCTGAACGACTTCGTAAACGAGCTGATACACTTCTAATTGTTGCCGAAATACTTCTAATTGAAGCTGAAATACTTCTAAATCGATTCGAACAACTATAAATTGATGCCGATCAACTTCAAATTGAAGCTGAATGACTTCTAATTTATAGTAATTAAAAACTATTTCAATTGATATTGATTGATTCTTCCCATCAACCAGGAGAATATCAAGACCAAGTTGTTCTACTTTTAAAATCGAACGAACCCCATCCTTTAACCTGGATTGGCCCGTTTCATTTTTAATTAAATTGGCTGTTGCAAGCAGACAGGTTTGAGGTTATGATATACTCTAATAAAAAAACATAAGAGGTTTAAATAACATGATCCTATTAAACCTGGATAAAACAAGCAAACTCCCCCTCTTTGTACAAATCTTTCAGCAATTGAAAAAGCTGATCGAAGAAAACACCCTGGAACCCGGTTTCCGTATGCCTTCCACCCGTACCCTGGCGGAAAAGCACGGCGTCAACCGTTCCACCGTATACAAAGCCTACGAAGAACTATGGGCCCTGGGTTACCTGGAGAGTAGGCCCGGTTCCTATTCCATCGTACGCAAACGCCAGAAAATAGCCGCCGGCGAGCCCAAATCTCCAAAAGGCCTGATTCCCTGGGAAAGCAAATCATCCGAACCCTGCCAACTCCTCCACCAGGCATACAGCCAATTAAAATACAGTTTTCCCAGGAATTTAGGTTCCAGTGTAATCAATCTCGCTTCATTGGACCTGGATGCGCGGCTTTTCCCCGTGGATGATTTCAGGCGCTGCATCAACACCGTTCTGATCGAACAGGGCGGCGCTTTATTAAAGTATGGCGAATGCGAAGGCTATCGCCCCCTTCGAGAATATATCGCCGCCCGACTGCGGATTCACGGCATAACCGTGAATTTTGATGAAATCCTTATCACCAACGGCTCCCAGAACGGCATTGAATTGATACTGAAACTCCTGACTGTTCCGGGCAGCAGCGTGGCCGTGGAAGCTCCCACTTATTCCCATGTCCTGCCCATGATGAAATACTTTCAAACAAACCTTATCGATATCCCCATGAAAAAAGACGGCATGGACCTGGACCATTTACGGCAGGTCCTGGAAACTCAAAAGCCGGCGTTTGTCTATACCATGCCCAATTTCCATAATCCCACGGGCATAACCACGGACCAGGCCCACCGGGAAAAACTGCTGTCATTATGTGAAACGTATCGCGTACCCATCCTGGAAGATGCCTTTGAAGAGGAAATGAAATATTTCGGTAAAGTTCCGCTGCCCATCAAATCCATGGACCGGCAGCGTTTAGTGCTTTACCTGGGGACCTTTTCCAAGATATTGTTCCCCGGCATCCGCATCGGTTGGATTGCCGCTGAAAAAGAATCCATCGAGCGGTTGACTGCCCTCAAACGTTTTTCAGATCTGTCCACCAACACCCTGCTCCAGGCCGCCCTTAACGAATTCTGCCGGCAGGGTTATTACGAACTTCATGTCAAGCGGATGCACCGGGAATACCGCAAACGGATGACCGCCGCCATAACCGCCTTGCGCGAACACTTATCCGGATTCGCTAAAGTTTCCTGGACCGAACCTGCCGGCGGTTATTTAATCTGGCTCCAGTTGCGGGATATCCGACAGGATGAGCCAGCCTTGCAGAAATTATTCCTGGAACATGGGGCGGCCATGGCCCCGGGCCAATACTTTTACGCCCATTACCCTGCCAGCCATTCAAGTGAACAGCCCCATTATCTCCATTTCCGGATTTCCATTTCCACCCTTAATGAGAAAGAGATTAAAGAGGGAATTGCCAGGCTAGGGAAAGCGCTTTCACAGGTATATCGATAACATAAAAGGAGGAACCCATGTTGCTTGCATTACAATCAAACATCATTTATGGGCCGGTACAATCCCGGAGACTGGGCCGTTCGCTGGGAGTTAATGTATTGCCCGTACGACAAAAGATTTGTTCTTTCGATTGCCTTTACTGTCAATACGGTCGACTCGCCCCCATGAATGCCGCCGAAGCCGTGAAGTGCGAATTTCCCAGTGTGGTAGAAGTACTTGCGGCCCTGGAACAGGCGTTGAGAAATCTCCCTCAACCAGTGAATTACATTACTTTTTCCGGGAATGGAGAAGCCACTCTTCACCCGGGTTTCAGGGAATTAGTGGCAGGCGTCCGGGAACTCAGGGATCGCTTATCCCCGGCAGCCAAAACCGCCATCCTTTCCAATTCGACGACCGTCAGCGACTCACATACCCGGGAAGCCCTGGGCCTGTTGGATGTACGTATTATGAAACTGGACGCCGGGACCCAGGAAATGTTTGTTCATTATAATCGGCCCGCTGCGGGGATTACTTTGAAAGATACCGTGGCAGGCCTGGCGCTGCTGGAAGCTGTAACCATTCAATCATTGTTTACCAAAGGCCCGGACGGCAATTTTTCCCAGGCCCATTTAGCGGCCTGGATTGAACAGGTTAAAAAAATCTCCCCGATAATTGTCCAGGTCTACAGCCTGGCCCGCAAATCCCCGCCC
>JAUPLE010000709.1 GCA_030837085.1 Acidobacteriota bacterium
CCTTAATGCCATGATCTACCGTGATAAAGAGATGAAGATTCCCGCCAAAGACCTGGCCGGCGGGTATTTAAGCACAGCCGAAAGTAAAATCGCACCTTTGCTGGTATCCGGCAGTTGGGTCGGCTGGCTCATGAGCGAACTTACCTCCATGCTGCCCAACCGTTTCAAATACGAATACCTCGAAAACATGCCGGAAAATGAAGCCCTGGAAATGCTGTATAAATATTCCCGCTTCTTTGAGGCCCCTGTCACCGAAGAAACCGCTTACGCGATAATCAAAATCTCCCAGGGCAGTCCTTTTTATACCAATTCCATTCTTCGTTCCCGTTACAAACACAAGGACCTGACCACCGTCAAAGGACTTACCGATACCCTGGATTTTGAAACCCTGGATAACCGGGGAAACATTAAAAGCACCTGGATGGAGTATGTAAACGCTGCTTTCAGCAAAGTCAATGACCGTAACGCCAAAAGAATCGTACTCCACCTCTTTAAATATAAAGACCGGGAACTAACCCGGAAAGAAATACTGGAACAATTAGAACTGGACATGACCGATGAAACCCTGGAAAAGAAACTGGAAGCTTTGGTTAAAGGAGATATTATCGAACAGGGGCAATCCAATTTTAGATACCGTGCGGTAAGAGATAATATCTTCGATAAAGTATTTCGCGGCGTTTACCAGGATGAAATCGAACATTTCGATGTCAAAGATATCGGCAGGGAATACGCAAAGGCCTTAGAAAAATTGAAACGCCAATATCGGCGGTTACAGGGAAAATACCATTCCCAGAAGGGTTATTTCGCGGAATATTTAATACTGGATCAATTAAAATACCGCGCCCGTAAAAACAATGATTTGTTCAAATCCATTACCCGCTATTTACCCGGGGATTTTAATTTTTGTGAGTATTCCCGTGTATGGCGGTACGATAGCTCCCCGGAGTATTCAAGGAGTTTCAACGTGGATATATTTGCTCGCGCCGCGCAGGTGGAAGATTATTCCATTATCGGTGAAGTGAAGAGCCGTGAAGTTAAAAAGTTTTCCCAGGAAGAGGTGGTTACTTTTGAAAGAAAATTGGCAGAGGTTAAGAAGCATGAGAATCTAGAGCGGGCAGTGGGATTTATATATTCCCGCTGTGGATTTACCGCGGAAGCGGAGGAGTATTGCAAGGAGAAAGGCATTGCTTGCAGCGATGACGTGATCTGGTTGGGATAGAAATCCGGCCACAACACCAAGAGACAACGCACCAATGTGGCTTCGAATATGCCTATCTTAGTTTCGATGGCGCTTTCGCTGATTTCTTTGGCTTTCCAGTCCCCGATGTTTCGATCTTTTTCCGTCAACCCGATACCCAGCAATATGATCTTTTTGTTTTTGCCCAGGTAAGGGGAGGTAGGGGCAGACTTATCTAAATTAGCCATTTCCAGGCTGGCAGTACGTTCACTTTAAAACCCTTCAAGTCGATGGTTTCTTCTTCATTGAAAGTGATAACATACGCATCTTGAATGCCCAGGAAGGATGCCGTTTTCAATATTCCCCGCAGCTCACGGTCCCGAACCCCCGGGTCGCTAAATTGATAACAAACCTGGTAAAGGTGCACTGCTTTTTTCTGATCTGCTTTAGCGACGGCGATAAAGTCTATTTCATAATTCTCCTTTGTCAGGTAATAAAAAACCTGGTACCCCCTCCTGAGCAGTTCGATAAATACCATATTCTCAAATTTCTTTGTAATTTCAATACCTTCGCCGGGAGCAATGGCATCGGCTAACGCCCAGTCGATGGCATAAACCTTTCGATAGTTCCGGTTGCGCATCTTTTCCGATTTGGAATAAATCGGGATCGTAAATAACATAAACGCCTCTTCAAGGTAATGCAAGTACCGGTAAAGGGTTTCAGGAGAGAAGGACAACCCGGCAAATTCCAGGTTTGACATCAGCTTCCGAACCGTCATGGGGCATGAAACCCGGGAAAGCAATGCCTGGGAAAAGTGATTGAAAGAGGTGATATTGATATTATCCCTGGGATAAGCTTCGATAATATCCCGCAGCACCATGGTGTCCCAATAACTCTGCAGTAACTCGATGTGTAAATGCTCTTCCAGGTCCAATAAACCGGGGAACCCTCCTTGCTCAAGATATTTTTGAAGCATTTGCCGCAAATTTGACTGCCCCAGGCTGGAAATAGTGTCTTCTTCCACCCGGTAATGCCGGATAAATTCCCTGAAAGAAAAGGGAAAAAGTTCAACGGCAAAATTTTTCCCTCTTAATGCCGAGGCAATCTCTCCTTTCAGCAGTTTCGATGTGGAACCGGTTAAAAGAATTCGATGCAGGGGATTCTCCAATAAGTATAAGATATAATCTTCCCACCCCGTAACCCGGTGTATCTCGTCAAAGATAAAGTACACCACCTCTTTCATTTGCTTGGCCGGATAAAGGGAATAGAACGCTTCATCGATCAGGTGAAGGTGGTCGATGGATATAGAGCGCAGCCGGTGGTCATTAAACTGGATTCGGCAAACGTTTTCCTTCCGGACTTCCTGCCGCGACAGGTCATGGAGCAATTGAAACGTACGGTATGTTTTCCCCCCGCGCCGCGCGCCCACGATTGTCAAGGACATGTCTTTTATAAAAGACAGTTTGAGATCACGCTGGGTTAAGGACGGCAATAAACGGATTTGGAAATCCTTTATAATTTTCTGGAACAAAGATAAATTCATCGCATGACTCCCTATTTGATACCCCGAGCGTATCAAAAATATATATTTTTGTTATTTCCATAGTTACAATATAGCGTATGTTTGCTATTCTGTCAATGGTATTCTGAAAAATCAAATAAAGATATTTCTGGCCAACGCTTTTTCCCTTGGAAGAGGGATTCTTAAATATATTCCTGGCGGGAGGCCCTCTTTTTCAAGGCGTTTTGAAGAAGCCATACCCTCAAAATATCATAATATATGGTTTACAAATATTTTCTTTTGCCTACTGGCACTTATTCTTGAGTTGTGTTATGATAGCTTCCCAAAAGATTAATTTTGCGAGGAATCAATGATAAATGATTGGGAACAAATTTTTGCCCAGGGTGAAAACGATCGCGTGGAGTTTAAAAAAACTTTTTCCGGTGAGAAGGAGATTATTGAAACCATCGGGGCTTTTCTTAACCATAAAGGTGGCATGATTATCATCGGATACGATGAGAAAAAATCAGAGATCGTGGAACCCAATATCGGACAAGAAACCATCCAAAAATTTATCAATAAAGTCAAAATTCTTACCAACCCCCAGGTAATTGTTGATATTTATGAGTCGGAATACAAAGGAAAAAGACTGTTGGTGATTGATGTGATCGAATACCCAATAAAACCCGTGGCTGTCCAGGGAAGATATTACCGGAGACGAATGAACAGCAATCATATACTAACACCTACAGAGATTTCCAGCCTTCATCTTTTTTCCCTCAACAGCAGTTGGGATTACCAATTGTCTCAAAGCTCAACACTGAAAGATATCGATATGGTTACTGTAGAATGGTTTATCCAAAAATTAAGTCACCAAAAAGACAAGAAAATAATTGATCCCCCAATGAATGTCCTGGGAAAATATGAACTAATCAGGGAAAATCGACCAACGTTTGCGGCTTTGCTTTTATTTCCTAAAGCACCTTCCTTTATCTTAGACGTGCAAATTGGGCTATTTGAAGATGAAATTACTATAAAAAAAGATAAAAATATAAAAAAAAGTGTTTTATTTGAAGTTGAAGATATCATGGATTTTATTACCGCATATATCACGAAAGAATTCATTATAACTGGAAAACCCCAACGGGAAGAACGATGGCAATATCCTTTAGAGGCTATTCGGGAAATTGCCATGAATGCCGTGATACACCGTGATTACCAGGAAGGAACTCATACCCAGATTAAAGTTTTTCGTGATAAGATCAGTTTTTGGAACAGTGGGAAGTTACCCCCGGATTCAACCATTGACGATATAAAATCGGGCGCTATACAATCTAAACCCCGTAATCGGTTATTGGCGCAGATTTTTAAGGAATTGGGCATCATTGAGAAATACGGCGCCGGTGTGAAAAGGGTTATCGAGGATTTTAGAGCATATGGTCTGTTAGAGCCGTCTTTTGAAGAAAAATTCGGGGGATTTTATGTTGTTGCCTCTGATTTAAAATCAAAGAAAGGAACTACCCAAGAAATTACTAATATCATAAATGAATTTAGGGCTACTACCCAAGAAACTACCCAAGAAATAGAGGAATCTACCCAAGAAACTACCCCGGAAATTTCTGAGAAAATTATACAATTAATTGAAAAGAACCCCAAACTGACTCGTAGGGCTATAGCTGACTTAATTGGAATTTCAGATAATGGCGTCAAATATCACCTTAAAAAATTAAGAAGAGAAGGGAGAATAACTCACGTCGGTCCTACAAAAAAAGGATATTGGGAAATAATCAGCCCTTAAACCGGTGAACTTTTTCTTGCCCGGCGCTTTTTCCTTTTTTTCTTTGTGCCCGTTTCCGCTAATGAAACAACCGGGCTAACAAAAGAGAGTTTAATAAGCACCTTACAGATTCGTACCATCGACAAAACGAGAATCCTTAAAAAACTGGGTAAAATCCCTAAAAAAATGGAAAGTTCTCTTGATTACGCCCTGAATTTGGCTGTTGGTACGGATGAAGAGGTGAAGAAACTATAAAAACAAGCATTTTGAACGCCGAGGAAGGATGCCGTTTTCAATATTCCTCGCAGCTTACGGCATCGAACACCCGGAAAGTCCAGGGGAAGATAGAAGTTCTGTATATCTTCATTTTCCTTTTTATATCCAATTCGCGGAAAGATGCTATTGACGTCCCCCCATATTTGCGCTAAAATGGACTCATGACTGAAATGATAGAATGTAAGGAAGACGAAAAAATCGAATTTCCATTAAAAAAAGTAAACACATTTGTAGAGTTTCTTTCGGTAATTACAGAAATGAAAGAAGCTTTAGAAAAAAAGGCTGAGGAACTAGGCGTCAATTATATAGGTGCAGATATTTGGTATAGAGGGCATGCCAGGAAAAATTTCACATTAACGCCTTCACTCTTTCGATTCATATGTGGACCGGAAATAGAGAAGGATCTTTTTCAGGAATATAAAAGGCTAAATAAACAGGATGTTAAAAATAATGATGACTGGGGTACTTTGTATGAAATGCAGCATTACTTTGTCCCTACACGTTTGTTAGATTGGACGACATCCCATCTCGTTGCCCTATATTTCGCCTTCAATTCTGAGGATTCCGATTTCCCATGCGTCTTTTTGTTACACCCAGGCATTCTAAATGCAAAAGCGAAGGTGAGAGGGGAATTGAACGATTACAAGCCGTTCTTAATCCACGAATCACAATATGAATATCAAAGAGATTACCTCAATGAGGCCAACGATAAGCCATCCTTACCATTTGCAATTGTACCTCCTCTAAAATTTGACCGTCTTGAAGCCCAGTCTGGAATGTTCACAATCCACGGAAAGGTAATAGAGTCCATAGAAATACTATGTCCTGAAGCACTTGCTAAAATCGAATTTCATAACGTTGACAAAGTATCAACAATCAATTACCTTAAAAATGCAGGAACAACTGCTTTTTCCATATTTCCTGATCATACCGGTCTTGCCATGTTTCTTAAAGAAAAATTCGGATTAAAGCCATACCCGGAGAAACAGATTATAACCGTTTTGAAGAATATATGGAAACATGATCAAGAAGAGATAAAGAAAGAAACCGGGCAAACCCTCCATGTTCAAGGCATTAAAGGTTGCATTATCGATGACATGTATATAGAGCGTGATGAGAGTACAAATTTGGAAAATTGGTTAAAGGATGAATCGAAGCCATTTGCTGTGTTGACTGGCACTGCGGCCAGCGGCAAAACAAATCTGCTGGTAAACATGATTTTTAAAGATGATTACTATGTGAAACGGCCTATTATATACTATTCACTGAATAGTTATAGACCTCATGAGCATTCTATTTTCTCACGCATTGCTGACTCTTTAGAAGGCATACCCTTAGAAAAACCAAGGCAAACCACCGCTGATTCTCTGGATGACAAAACCTCAAAAAAATCAGGGCAAATCAGCGTAAGTGCATTGAAAGAAATGGTTAAAGATGGTCGAATACTCCTCATATTGGACGGGTTGGACGAACTGGCACGAATCCAGGGTGAAAATTGCGTATTTTCTCTTGAAAAAGACCTGAACCTGTTGTTCGAACCTAACAAACTAATTAAACCCAAGATTATTATCGCTTGTAGAGACCATATCTTTAAGCGGTTTCCTGAGAAGGGTGGAATAATGCGGAATAATAACAGGTGTGAACATATAAAGGTTGAAAATCTTTCCACCCATAAGATAAAGGAGCGACTTCAAGCCAGCTTTTGCAAAAAGAACCCCCAAAAAGAATTAATGATTAATAACGTTGTTTTAGAAATTATTGCCGCAATCCCGTTATTCTATAGCGCCCTCTGTAAAATTTTGGGAGAGGCAAATGCGAGAGTCAGCAGCATTAGGACTAAAGCTGATTTATGGGAAATCTGGATTGGGTTATCAACAGGTAGTTACCAGTTGGTCAAGGGGAACGATTATGTGTTGATGATCCTGGGGAAGGTAGCCGTGGACATGCTAAAAAAACGAAACGATTATCTTGATGACCAGTCTTTAGGTTCCAATTTGGAAATTGTGAAAAAACTTACCGATAATAAATTCCCTATATTTGTCAGGGAATCGAATAATATGTATCGATTTATACATCAAGCAATTCGCGAATATACACTTGCCTGGAATATGAAGCATGGGTTTGAAAATCCCAAAAATGAAAGTGTACTTACGGAAACAGCTTCTTTCGATTACGAGAGCGCTGAGACCTACCTTTATCTTAAGGAGCTTCTTCCTGGGAATTCTATTACCACAGTTGTAGAAAAATTGGGAGTTGACCTGAAAGCTATGCCTCAGAAAAAGGAATGGAACAACTTTATGCGGAACTATTTCGAAGCAGTTGGCATGTTCGGGATATCCGATGACAAGATTCTTGACCTGGCTATTTCCCAGGCTAAAAAAGTAATTGAGTATCCTTTAAGCGGTAAAGAACACAGAGCTTCATTCAAAACAAAATTCAACGCGGCACGCTGTTTGTGCAGGCTTCACCCAACATCGCCACCTGTATATTGCGAACATGTTCTTACTTACAACTGGCAAGAGAATCCAGATGGTCACCTCCTTGTTTATGGTTATGCTGTTCGTGGTTTTCAAATGAGTAAACATTGCCCGGGAGAGAAGCCACCTGAAGTTTTTTTTGAGTTAAAAATAGGATTTCCCGATCAAGCCGGGATATCTTCATATCTACAACATAAAAAACATCGCAGGCAGGCTGAGATATCTGAATGTCTCATAAAGGTACTTGAGTATCTCAGTGTTTATGAAGAGCTTCATCCTGATGGTGAATTTTTGAAAATTAATGCATCCCATGCATTGATACGCTGGTTCGATCCACAGGAACCTTCAATTAAAAGAATGTACAGATTACTTGCCGTTAAGAATCTCCCATGGGAGGTAAAAGCCAATCTGATGCTTAGCCTTTATATACATGGAGTTGTTTTACCAGAAAAAAAGGATGCTGTTATTACATCCACCAAAGGTAAGAATAGCATAATACTTAAACGACCGTAAACGCTGCCGGGAGCCAACAGGATGGCCATGAGGGCTGCGAAAACAATTATTACTCCAGGGATGTGTGTTTTCATCTTTTCTCCTTTTTATACACCTCATTGATATATATATTTATGGGGAATATCTGAGAAATCGTTAAGACATCGAAACTTCAAGTTTTCGATTCTCTCGAAATGCTTGATATTATTGGTTAGTAATTCAAGATTGTAATAGAGTGCGGTTGAACCAATTAATAAATCGAAGTTATCGATTAACTTATTTTCTCTTCTTAATTTTGCACGTTGCTCTGCAAATACCCCGGCAATATTTTCATCAACATTTAAGATTTGTACTCCCCTCAAGAAATTCTGGAAATTTTCTTCAAGCTCATCCCTTTTCTCATTCTCAAAACGATATATCCCTTCATAAACCTCTGAAAAGGTGATGACACTTATGGCCAACCCCTCATCTTAGAGCCAATTCAGTCGCTCAACCGTCTGTTGATGGCCCCGCAGAAAATTAATAATCCAATCTGTATCGACAAGAAATTTCAAAGTTCAAATTCCATTTCACGTAGGTCTTTTCTTGATTTTAATATCCCGTCAAAGATGCTGATGTCAATGTCTTTCCATGTCCCGGCGGATTTTATGAATTTTTCTTTATCTGTTTTGCCCCTGTTCTTAAATAACACCAGCACTTCAGAATTATTTGGCGCTTCAACCGCGTTTTTCAGTTTTATGACGCCGCCTCTATAGATACCTTCAACCACGACACTCATCATGCCTCCTGTTATATTTATACCCCAAAACTTTTGAAATGTCAACCCGGTATTATTTTTTCTTCAATCTGGTCCAGGGCTATAAGTACTACATTCAGGAGGTTAATTATGGATACCGTAACACTTTCACCGAGATTCCAGGTGGTGATACCACGAAGTGTGCGAAAGCATATGAATTTGAAACCGGGAGAGAAATTCCAGATCATCAGTTTTGAAAATCGCATAGAACTCATCCCGATTCTCCCAATGTCTGAAATGAGAGGATTCCTGAAAGGATTTGATCCGACATTCGTTCGGTGATTTTAAAGGGCTGCCACTTGTCAATTATAAAGAGGCTTGTAAATAAAAATTCGATCCGGCAGAGAGTTCCCTCGATTCCCTGCTTTTTCCCTGGGGAAAGGGGCAGACTGAATTGATACCCCGGGCGTATCAAAAACATAAGTTTTTGTTATTTTCATAGTTACAAAACAGCGTACGTTTGTTATTCTGTCAACGGTATTCTGTTAAACTACAGAAGATTTTTCTTGCCCGGCGCTTTTTTTACTGGAAGATTTTTTTGCCTATATCTTTTATTTTGCTAACAATTAACCTATTGTGCTCCCAAGGAATTTGTGCCACGACTTGTGGCACTTTTTCCTGAAAAAGTAGACGCTAAATTTGAACACCGATCATCCATTATTGACAAATCCCTGGAAAAAGGATAATATCTCTAGTCTGGAAGAGTAAAGATTCGGAATGGATAAAGTACCGGCAACCTTCCGGGATATTGTAAGAATTAGCAAATGACAGGGATTAATACGGATTTAACATTTTTTACCAATGAAGCTGGCCAGGATCTGCTGGACCGGTTTAAAAGTACCCTAAAGGACACCCATTTATTTGATGTATTGGTTGGTTATTTCAGGTCCAGTGGTTTTTACCAGCTCTACCAATCCATCGCGTCCATCGAAAAAACAAGGATACTCATCGGGCTCGGCGTCGATGAAGAATCCTACCGGGCCATCGACCAATTCCGTTACCAAACCGTGATCGATTTCGAGTCCCACAGTAACGCCAAAAAATATTTTCAAAAAAATTTGCTCGAAGAGATCGAAGAATCGCAGGAGAACGACCAGCTCCTTGAGACCGGGATACGAGAATTCACCCGGTTCTTAAATACCGATTGCCCGGACCCCGATGGGGATCGAAAGCGGGGCGGGAACGGTAAAAAACTCGAAATCAGGGCTTATCCTTCGCGGAATATTCATGCCAAAGTATATATCGGACGTTTCCGCCCGGGGGACCGCGATTTCGGTTTTGTAATCACCGGTTCCAGTAATTTTTCCTATGCCGGGCTTGTGGCCAACCGGGAGTTTAATGTGGAACTCCGGCAGCGGCGCGACGTCGAATTTGCGCTTGAACAGTTCGAGGGTCTCTGGAAGAACTCCGTCGATGTGTCCATGGAATTTGTCGATACCGTGCAAAAGAAAACCTGGCTCAACGACGCCATTACACCTTATGAGCTTTATCTGAAAGCGATTTACGAATACCTGCAAGAAGACATTAATATCCAGGACCGATTCGAATTCTTCCTTCCCGAAGGGTTTATGAAGCTGCAATACCAGGAGCAAGCCGTTATCCAGGCGCTGCGGAAACTGGAAGAATATAACGGCGTCTTTATCGCGGATGTGGTGGGGCTGGGGAAGACCTTCATAACGGCTCAACTCTTACAGCAAGTCAGGGGCCGGATACTGGTGATATGCCCACCGGTGCTCTGCGATTATTGGCAAGAAAGCTTGATGAAATTCCAGGTGCCGTCGCGGGTCGAATCGCTGGGTAAACTGGAACAGGTGATCCGGAAAGGGGCCGAACAATACGATTACGTGGTAGTGGATGAGGCCCATCGCTTTCGCAATGAAGCCACGCAATCCTATGCCGCTTTATTGGATATTTGCCGGGGGAAAAAAGTCATTCTTGTCACCGCGACTCCATTAAATAACAAAATCGAAGATATTTTTACCCAACTCAAATTGTTCCAGGA
>JAUPLE010000710.1 GCA_030837085.1 Acidobacteriota bacterium
GACGCCATCCGCACACAAGCGGCTAAGAAGAACTATAAATTTGAAAAATAGGAAAAAGAATAGCTTTTCATTATCAAAAGTTTTGGGAGGTGTCGGAACCTCGCCCTCCGTGAGGGCCTTTTTCAAAAGGGTTCTGACCCGCCGGAGGCAAAAGTAATTTACACAGGAGATTAAAATGGTACGTATGAAAGTAATAAAAATGGTCCTGGTATGTCTGCTGTTGGCAGCGTTTAGCCAGGCGGTTTACAGCGATGGTTTTATCGTGGTGCCGGATGGGAAAATCTTCCCACCGCCGCGGCCCCGGCCCATGCCGCCGCACCCATGGCCCACTCCTTTCCCGTTGGAAGTAACCTTTCACAAAGTCAATGTAAATATCGACGGCCAGGCAGCGGTCACCGCTATCGACCAGGAGTTTTACAACCCGACGAATTTCCGTCTGGAAGGGTATTATCTTTTTCCATTACCGGTGAATGCGGTAATTAAGAAATTCAGCATGTTCGTGGACGGGAAAGAGATGTCGGCGGAATTGCTGGACGCCCTGAAAGCCAGGCAAATATACGAAGACATCGTGCGCCGGCAATTGGACCCGGCCCTGCTGGAATACGTTGGCCAGGGCGTCTTCAGGGCCCGCATTTTCCCCATTGAACCTCTTTCTAAGAAAAGAGTTAAAATTTCCTACAGCGAAATTCTCACTAAAGATAACCGCACCGTTGAGTACCTGTACCCGTTGAACACGGAGAAATTCTCCTCCAAACCATTGAAGAACGTCAGCATCGAGGTGGCGATCGATTCACCGGAAAATATTAAAAATATCTACTGCCCCACCCATAAGGTGGAAATTTCCCGCAAAGGAAACCAACGGGTGGTCGTTGGTTACGAGGAGAACGAAGTTAAACCCGACCGCGATTTCAAACTTTACTATAGTACGGATAATGAGAAATTGGGCTTCTCCCTGCTTTCCTATAAGAAAGGAAATGAAGACGGTTATTTCTTTTTGAGTCTCAGCCCGGGCTTTGACGCCAAAGAGGATGAGATTGCCGAAAAGGATATCACCTTTGTGCTGGATGTTTCCGGCAGCACGGCCGGCGAGAAAATGAAACAGGCGAAAAAGGCGCTGTTGTTTTGCATTGAAAATCTCAACAAGGGAGACCGTTTCGAGATTATCCGTTTTTCCACGGAAGCGGAAGCGTTGTTCCGGGGATTTACCGCGGTTACTGAAGAGAATCTGAAACGGGCGCGGGAGTTTATCGAGAATTTGCAGGCCATTGGCGGCACCAATATCGATGAGGCCTTGACCCTGGCCCTGGGCATGAAAAAACAGGAAGGCCGGCCTTATATGGTGGTCTTTATCACCGACGGCAAACCGACCATCGGCGAGACCGACGAAAACCGCCTCCTTAAAAAAATTGAATCTCAAAATACCTCCAACTTGCGCATCTTTACCTTCGGCGTCGGCAACGATATCAATACCCACCTGCTGGATAAAATCACGGAAATGACCCGCGCCTTTCGCAGTTACATTTCACCCGAACAAGACATTGAAGTGGAGATATCTAACTTTTACTCCAAAGTCCAATCCCCTATATTGACCGACATTGCCTTGAGCTATGGGAAAGGCATCAACGTCTCGAAAATATACCCCAGCCATTTACCCGATCTTTTCAAAGGATCGTCTATCACGTTGCTGGGTCGTTACCAGGGGCATGGGGACGCGGAAGTGGTGCTCACCGGCAGGGTAAAAGACAAGGAGAAAAAGTTCGAATTCTCTGCTTCCGGAGCTTTTGTGTCTCCCGGCGATAAAGACAGCGAGAAAAATGATTTTATTCCCGCGTTATGGGCGGCCCGGCGTGTGGGCTACCTGTTGGACCAGGTCCGGCTGCACGGCGAAGACAAGGAATTGGTAGAGGAAATCACGCAATTGGCCAGGACTTACGGTATAATCACCCCATATACCAGTTACTTGATCCTGGAAGATGAACAAAACAATGTGCGCCGGGGCGTGATCCGGGATGAAGATCAAACATTGGGGCAGATCGCCCGGGCGGATGACCGTTTCGCCGGAAGGAGCCGGAGCGAATATGAGAGTCTGCCGGACAAATCAGGCGCGCCCAGTGTGCAAACCAGTAAAGAGGTGCAGGCGTTGAATTATGCCGCTAGTTATGACCAGGCGAAACAGGGCGGTAGCCGCCTTGATTATAAGGATTATGAGGGGAAAGCCCGCAACCTGGCGCAAGAGGTAAGGAATATCCAGGGCAGGGCTATTTATAATACGGGGAAACTCTGGATCGACTCACATGTTCAAAAGCAAAAGAATCAGCAGGCTCGACGTATCCAATTTGCCAGCACCGGGTATTTCGAGTTATTGAAAAAGGAACCTCTCTCCGCTCAATTCCTGGCTCTGGGAAAAAACATCCGGTTCTTATTGAATAATATTATTTATGAGATATATGAATGAAAAAACCAGGGGCGCTTTTGAAAAAGCGCCCGCCGGTACGGACCCCGCAAAACTTTTATTTATTATTTAATCTCCGATACATGAAGAATCCAGGTTTCATCGTCCGGGTCATCCGCTGTTTTGTACTCTGTCTGATAATAAATCCCCTCATGGATGGTATAGGGATAAGGAGTGATTGGCGTGTCCATGAATACAGAAAGCAATACCTTATTTAGCAGTTTCCCCTTGAGGTCCAATATTAGCACTTCGTTTTGCTTTCCAAAATCTTTGAAAGTTATCGCGTAAATTTTATCGCCGGTAACGAATAAATTTTGCAAAGCCGGTAATAGTGACGGGAAATTGATCGGTTTCAAAATTTCGAAAATATCCTTTGTAGCAGAGTTTGTCTTTAAGAATTCGATGATTTGTTTTTTAGTTTCTTCTGTGACCGGTTTTCTTTCTATATCGTGTTTTATCGTATAAAGTTTGTTGGCATCGATGTCCACTACGTCGATAATAAAGTCGTTTTCCCAGGCGACAAACAATTTGTTGTCATAAATCGCACTTAAAGGGAGATACTCCAAAACGGTAAATCCCTTACCTTGCTGGAAATTATGTTCCACTTTATGAATTTCTTTCACTTTGCTGAATTTGTCGTCATAGAGATACAGTTTTCTCATGGCTTTCTGGTTTTCCTGGTCTAAGCCTATGCCGACGAAATTTTTTCCAAAAGGTTGGAGGAAGAAAGTCAGTGGAGAGGGAAGTTTTTGTTCTTTTTTAAACGTACCGTCTTTTGAAAACCAGGATACTTTCCCAAAACTATCGACAAAGATATCTTCTGTTTGGATATCTATCAGGAGTGGTCCAAACTGGGGATTCACAATAAATTCCTGTGGTCCTTCCCCCCGTTGGCCGATTTTTTTGATGAGTTTGAAATCCTTCAAGGAATAGATATAAATGAAAACTCCTTCCGTAAAATACATCTGGGTTTTGTCAATAAATATCAATTCCGGTTTCTTCAGGTCCGGCATGGGGAACGTTTTGGTTTGCGCCGGCAATAGTGCCGCCAACATTGTTATTACAAGAAAAACCATTATTTTTTTAATCATATTAACACCTCGTTGCTTTTTATTTTTACTCCCTTTTAATACCATAATTTGAAGAAAATAACAAGGTCATTGCCACGGACGAACACGGACAAACACGGACTCAGGTTATAGAAGAACCTCTTTTATGATCACATCTATCTGATATTTTAATCCAGGGATTTTATTTTTCACCACATCCCAAATGAGATCTTTGTCTATGCCAAAATATTCATGGATAGCAATATCTCTTAAACCGGCAATCTTTTTCCATTGAATCTCTTCATACTGTTCTTTTATATCCGTTGGGATGTGCTTGACGGCTTCCCCAATTATTTCGAGATTTCGCATAACGGCATCAAATGTCTTATAATCATCAAAAAAATCTTCCCTATCGGTATTCCATTGGGTATACTCGATTACCCTATCTATACTTTTTGCAATATCTTTCAGGAATAGTTTCCACTCTCTTTCAGACATAAACGGCTTCCGTAAAGATTTTTTGTTGGAGTT
Source organism: Acidobacteriota bacterium (assembly GCA_030837085.1). Taxonomy (GTDB): domain Bacteria; phylum Acidobacteriota; class Aminicenantia; order UBA2199; family UBA2199; genus JAKAGC01. The sequence goes on from JAUPLE010000710.1 coordinate 4,033, forward strand.
CTTCCCTGATGGATTCTTTTGTCAAAAGGTCCACTTTTTTGCCCAGCATCTCTTCAAGGTAAAAGCGAAGCTCCATGAAATTATCAAATGTTTTAGCTTCCTGTCTCAATTGGACATAAATATCCACATCGCTGCCTTTTTTTTGCTGGTTCCGGGCGTATGAACCGAAGATCGCCAGATCGATCACTCCGAAATTGTTCCTGAGCAATTCTTTCTTTCCCATAAGCAAAGCCAGCAATTCATTCAATCGATTGTTTTTCATAACGTATATCTTTTATCACAAAAATACAAATTTTGCAAATCGCTCCCCAATTAATTTTAAAGACGCCCGAAGGGAGGCCGCTATTCTTTTTCCACCGGCGCTGCATAAACAACATCGCCAAATTGGCGTACCCATCCTTCAAATAATGCTTTTCGTGTACTCCGGCCGCAAACAATGACTCAAATCAAGACGTTCGATTATTTCCTTCCCGTGTATCATATTCCAGGATACCATAACGCGAAACGATTTGCAAGAAAAAAAAGGACGCCACGGCAATTCTCATTTTGTCTTGAAAAAGGAATTTTAATTGGGGCAGACACGGGGGGCTGCCCCTACGTAATTTTGGGGGCATACTTTTATCTTTATTTGACTGTGGCTGCTAATTTTTCGATCTCTTCTTTGGATAGATGGGTGTATTCAATGATGGTATCGATACCGATACCATTTTTTAAAAGCCTCACGGCAACTTCGTGGAGCGCTTCTTTTTTTCCTTCTTTTTTTGCGATTCTTTCCCAACTTAAAACGTGATTCATTTTTTGTTCCTCCTCTGCTCATATTTTAATTTTTCTGCTGCAAAATTCTCAATCTCTACCCATTCTTCGTTTTCAATGGAGGTCATTAATTCTTTCTCTTCTTTTGACATTATATATTTCATGGTTATTCTTTTCATTATTCCAGCGAAAGACTTTCATAATTGGAATATACTCTAACTTGCATCTTTTGTCAACAGAGGGACCATGGGGCCGGCAATTCATCTTGAAAAAATTAGGGCGATTTTGTTTCGGCTATTTTCTTCTCAATCGCCATTGAAATTCAGTTTGATTTCCTGTATGATAGGAACTTCGTTCAATCGGGCGTTTTTCCTCTAAAAATTGCCCGGTGAACCGAAAAAGCAGGAGGTATAATGGTTACAACGGCAGGTTTTACAAGCCATACGGCGGCTCGTAAAGCTCATACGGCTGATTTGCCATGCCATACGGCTGCTAGCAGTAGCTATGCGGCAACATTTACTTGCCGTACGGCAACTTATTCAAGCCATACGGCAACATCTTCACTCCCTGCGGCTGATTTTTTTTGCCATACGGCAGTTTTTTTTAGCCATACGTCTACTCGTAAATGCCATACGGCAACATTTTTATGCCGTACGGCAACTCGTAATAGCCATACGGCATCTTTTTCTTGCCATACGGCTGCCCGTAAGAGTCATACGGCGCTTCGTACAACCCATACGGCAGATATAACAGGCCATTATCCACAAAATTTTCCGCATTACCCGGGTAAGTCCCGGGACGAGGTGTAAAAATGGGATTCTCAAACAAGTTTTACATGAATTACTTGCACACAGCCGGGGAAATTTTCGAAAGTACGGGGAAATATCCCGATTTCCTGGCAATAATTTCTGAATACGGCTATGAGGCCGCCCGGATCGAACACGGCCAGGAATTGTTCAACGAATTCGCTAAATATCACTATGCCTACCTGGAAAAACGCCAGGACGCCCTCTCTAAATTGCAAACGTTAAGAACGCTTTATAAGAATATTTTTAAAGAATATATGGATTATGTGAAGCGTCTGCGGGTAGAATTGGTAAACGACGCGGAAACGTCCGCAGCGCTGGGATTAAGGGGTGAACGCGACCGGGCGAAAGGCGTTTTTCTCGACCAGTCCACTAACTTCTACACCATGGCAATGAAACCTGAAATTTTTGGCAAAATCCAGGGATTCGGTTTGACCATGGAGAAACTTCAAAATAGTGGCAATCATGTCCGGGAATACCTTGATTATCGTATAGCTTATGAGAGTATGGATGGGGAGTGCCAGGAGTTAGTGGAGAAGCGGAGTAAAGCGTATACGAAATCGCGGGAATGGCTGACGGCTTTTGTTACTTCCTGTAAAGTGGCTTACGCGGGAAATCTCCAGGCCCTGGAAAAGTTTGGAATATTTATTCTGAATCGTCCCAGGAAACACCGGGTGAATGAGACGCCGGAAACGGAATCCGCGCCCGATAAACCTGTGAAATCGAAAAAAAAGAGACGGAAAACGGCCGTTAAGGAATAGGGGTGGTTTTCATTTATAATGATTCCAGGAAGGCGCGGCCAATGATCTGACCACCTTCGGTTTCTACCTGGATGGTTAAAACGGAATCCGGCGGTATTCGCCTCAACGTCCAAAAGGTCCACAACCTGAACCCCCTGTCTTTATGGCCGTTGATATGGAAAAAACGTGAGGCGTAGATTTTTTTCCCATTTAAATACCAGATATGTCCCACCTTTTCTTCCAACTCCAGGTGAGCATCGATGTTTGTTAATACATAAATCTTACACCTGTCCAGGGGAACATCCCGCGAATTCCCCACCGGCAGATTCACCAGGGGATTTTGAATTTGAAAGGTTTCATTGACAATTCCCGTCCCGAAGGTCACTTCCCCCAGTTGCATCGGGACCGGCGGGATGAATGGCCGGCCAAACTCGGAAATTAAGAAAAACATAACCGCCATGGCCCCGGTAATCAGCCATTTTTTAAGTTTGTCCAGGTGGGTTAACTGGAAGCAAAAGGTAGCAAG
>JAUPLE010000073.1 GCA_030837085.1 Acidobacteriota bacterium
TTTACGGAATGCAAGATATTAAACGATAAAGTAATTTATGCCGTTCATAAGGGGTACCTACAGAATCAAGATGTTGACGCGATTTCTCAAATAATTGCCGATATTTTTAGGACAGGTTACTTTAAAAATTCACAGCCTTACTTTGTTGCCGATTATTCGGGCGTCACCGGCGGTTCATGGTATGGTCGAGTCAGGTTTCTAAAAGCCTTCAAATCGCTTAAAGATAGATACGGCCCGCCAAAAGCATTTATAATAATAATCGGCAAAAGGACTGTCAACATCGCCATGAAGATGGCGCAAAAAAAAATGGGGCCGCCTATGTTTTTTGTCAAAGACCTCAACGAAGCCCTTTCCTTAGTCCGGCGGCTCGAAGACCCATCGCGCCAGGGTCTACCCTCTCCCCTCCCAGGAGAGCAAAATGAGGAACCGGGAAATCCTTATGAAAAATATGAAGATGAAATAATGGATTTTATCGCCTCTTTAGCCTGGCATACACCGGGAACAATTTTAAAAGATGCGGATGATAATCACCCTTTTAAATCCGTTTTCGATGCCATAAGCCTTGTCAAATTGGACGTCGACGAACTACTGCTGGAGAGTAAGAAAGCCCGGGAAGAAGCAGAGTTCGCCAACAATGCCAAGAGTCAATTCCTGGCTACAATTTCCCATGAAATTCGCACCCCATTAAACGGCATACTGGGCATGACCGACCTGCTATTGGGAAGCTCATTAACAGAAGATCAGCGGGACCAGTTAAAGGATATCAAATACTCCGGCGAATCTCTCAAGGATATTATCAATGAAATTCTTGACTTTGCAAAAATAGAAGCCGGGAAGGTGGACCTGGATAATACGGTATTTAACCTCGGGGATTTGATCGAAAGGGCCATTGCAACAGTGGGCGTCAAAGCCCATGACAAAAAATTGGCGCTCTTAAGCCATATTGCTCCCGACGTTCCAAACATGCTTAAAGGCGATCCCGTAAGGATAAGGCAGGTGCTGCTAAACCTCATCGATAACGGGGTGAAATTCACCAACGAAGGTGAAGTACGCTTGAGTATCGCCAAAAAAAGCGAAACAGACCGGTTGGTTTCCCTGGAATTTTCTGTTTCCGATACCGGGCTGGGGATTCCCGAAGACAAAATATCGACTATTTTCGAAAAATTTTCACAGGTGGACAATTCCTCTACCCGTCATTACAGCGGCACCGGTTTAGGCCTGGCCATTGTCCGGAGTCTTGTCCAATTAATGGGCGGGACTATCGAAGTTGAAAGCAATTTCGGAAAAGGCAGCAGGTTCTTCTTTGAAATTTTCCTGGAAAAATCGCTGGAAAGACAGGACAGAAAAAAGGAAGAATTGGAAGTAAGCCTGGATACTTCACTGTCTGGACCGCAAAATGAAATAATAGTCCCCCATCTAAGCATTCTCCTGGCGGAGGACAACCTTATCAACCGTAAATTGGTAGATCGCTATTTGAAGATGAAAGGATGGGATGTGGTTCATGCCCAGAACGGGACAGAGGCTATCCAAAAATACCAGGAAAACTCCGTGGATATCATACTAATGGATATCCAGATGCCGGAGATGGATGGTTATGAAGCCACCCTGAAAATTCGTGAATTGGAAGCGAGCACCGGGAAACATGTCCCGATTATCGCGTTGACGGCCCATGCACTGGAGAGCTATATGAAGAAATCACATTCTTCCGGTATGGATGATTATCTTACCAAACCCATCGATCCCATAAAAATGTACCGGGTAATCCAAAATCTAATCGGGCATTGATTATATTGACCTTAGCAGGCGACTATCTTCCCTTTCAATCTCATCCGGGTTTTCATTATTACTTACTTTATTATCAAAGTAATAACGCCTGATGAATTTTTCCTGGACAGAAAAGGACCAGTGGACGTCCCGGATAAAATCCGCCGCTTCCCGGGATTTCCCTTCTTCGATTAATCGAACAATCTTTTCGTGTTCCAGCATCGATGCTTCTTCCCATTCTTTGAGCCATTTTTCCTGGGGGGGAAACTCGTAAAGTCTTTTCTTCATGGTATTGATAATTTTAATCAGGGAATTATTCTCGCTTAAATGAATATAGGTGTCATGGAATTCCAGGTTTTTCTTGTAGAACTGTTTGAAATCATCATCCTCCAGGCTTTTTTTCATATCGTCGATAAGGCGTTTCATTTTAGTGATATGCGCTGCTTTGATATTGGGAAAGCCGTTAACCAGGGCCGCATGCTCCAATGCGCCGATCACCTGGTAAAGTTCTTTGATATCGTCGGGATTCAATGTATTCACGTAGACGCCGCGGCGGTTGGCAATGGTGACGAATCCCTCCATTTCCATTTGCAGCAGTGCATCCCGTAACGGCGTCTTACTAATCCCCAACTCCCTGCTGGTGGCGTCCATGTTGATGACAGACCCGGGTTTCAGGTTTTGTTTATGGATTTCCTCTCTCAAGTAGTCGTAAATTTGTTCTTTCAATGTTTTGGTAAACAAAATACTTTCTTTTTTCATGATTCATTCCCATTAAGCGTCACTTTAAAATCTTAGAGTTCTTTATACCATATTTGAGAAATTTTATCAATCCAGGCTGTTTTTTCTTCGCGCTCCTTCGCGTTCTTAGCGGCTCCCTCTTGTATTTTATTCTCTTTTATGGCATAGTTAAGCGGGATGAATGCCAATGAATATCGTAAATGGATCGAGGCCGGGCTCAAAGACTATGGGGATGACCCCTGGTTCTTCATACGGGAACTGGCCCAAAATAGCCGTGATGCAGGCGCCAGGATCATCCGGGTAAAAGCCGATCATACCGCCGATAAAAACGAAATCCTGGTCTTCGCAGATGACGGCCGGGGCATGACCTACCGCCATGCGCTGCAATACCTTTTCCGCCTGTATGCTTCCAGTAAAACCAAAGAAAAATACTCTGCCGGCAGATTTGGCATCGGCTTCTGGACCGTGCTTAAATTTAATCCCACGAAAATCATTATCGAGTCCTGTTATAAAAAAGAAAAATGGGCGGTCGAAATCGACGCCAACCTCAATGCCGCCAGGATTGCCACGGATTTAAACAAGCGCGGCGTCCGCATCACACTGGTCCGGCCGGCCGTGGAAAAATCACGGGCGGCATTTTTATACCGCATCGAAGAATCTTTAAACCGCTATTGTTCCTATCTTCGCAGGAACACCCGCCGGGCCGGTCTTTTACCTGTATTATTCGAAGGGAAAAGCATCAGCGGCCCCATGAAATTACCCGGTCCGGTTACCCTGGCTTTCAAGAACCGGTATGCAGAAGGCGTGGTGGGCCTGGGGCCGCAGCCGCAGGTAAATCTTTATGCCCGCGGCTTGCCTGTCTGGCAGGGCGCCACATTGGAAGAATTATCCCATACGCCACCTTCCCAAAAGCCCCGGGGCCGGCGGCGGGAAACAGCCCAGGCCGGCCAAATAGCAATGGGACTGGCCCCGGTATACCTGGTCAACGGCAGCACCCTGGATGTCAATATTTCCCGGCGAAAAGTCATCGATAACCGCGCCCTACAAAAAGTCCGGGAAACTGCGGAAAACGCTCTCTCCCAACTGGTCGAAATAGCGTCCGATAGGATATCGCCCCGGAACTTCTTGCAACGCTCCTGGCGCCGGATAAAAAAAAA
>JAUPLE010000711.1 GCA_030837085.1 Acidobacteriota bacterium
CCCATATCACCATCGTAAAGATGGGGCACAAATTTGAAAAACGTACCGCTGTAAATAGAAATGGTAACCAGGAGATAATTTATGTGATCGATCCCGGTAAATACGACGATTACATCGCCTTACTAGAAGACCTCCGGGAGCAGGGTAAAGGCATTGATAAGATTGTTCATTTATGGCAGTGGGATTCGGCTGGAGTCCCGGATTTCCTGGATCGTGGGGTATACAGTCTTCTCTACCTGGTGAAAGCCATGGCTAAGTTGCCCATATTTAATTCCATGGAACTCTGGGCGGTGTCCAGGGGGCTTCACAAAATCGAAAGCGCCGACACCTGCAACCCTGGAAAAGCAGCAATCCTGGGGCCTTGTAAAGTTATTCCCCAGGAATATCCCCATATCAAATGCCGCAGTATCGATTTTGCAGAAAACACGGCAGGTACTTATGATGAATCCCGGATCGTTCGAACCTTATTGGCTGAATTTTGGGCATCCCCCCCCGAGCCTATTATCGCTTACCGGGGCGTCAATCGCTGGGTTCGGTCCTATGAGCCGGTGAAATTGGACAAAGGTCCCGATGTTCCCGTTATACTGCGTGAAAAAGGGGTTTACCTGGTAGTCGGAGGATTGGGAAATATCGGTTTGAGCATTGCCCAATACCTGGCGAAGGCTGTCCATGCGCGGTTGGTCCTGACGAGCCGTTCCGAAGTTCCCGGTACTGACAGCGATCACCCCAGGCGCCGGAAAATCAAACAGTTGGAAGAAATGGGGGCAGAGGTGTCGATGGTGCAGGTGGACGCTGAAGACAAACAGCAGTTGCGGCAAGCAATTAAACATGCCGAAGAAAAATACGGCGTTCTTCATGGGGTGTTATATGCGGCCGGCATTATGAATGAAAGCGCCTTTAAACTTATCGTCGATTCCGACAGGCAGGATTGCGAACAACATTTTAAACCAAAAATCCGGGGTTTGATAGCGTTGGAAGAAGTACTAAGGGAAAAAGAATTGGATTTTTGTATATTAACCTCTTCATTATCCCCCATCCTTGGAGGGCTTAGTCTTTATGCTTACAGCGCCGCCAATGGTTTTATGGATGGATTTGCCTATAAACAGTCCATAGAACAGGGGAAGAATTGGATTAGCATTAACTGGGCGGATTGGGAAAGTAACGGCGGGGAACCTATCAACGACAGGTGCGCCAACCTGGTATTGGGAAGTACAGTGTCTCAATTGAATATCACAACGGGAGAAGGCATGGAGACCTTTAAACGGGTGCTGTCCCTGGCCTCAGGGGGTAATAGCATCCCGGGGATCGTAATTTCCAGCGGTGATTTACATCGTCGATTACAGCAGTGGGTGAATGATGAAGAATCCGGCGCAAGCAAAAGACAAGAGGTTCATAAACGGCCCCAACTGCAAAGTATCTATGAAGCCCCCCAAAATGAAGAGGAAAAAATCGTTGCCGAAATCTGGCAGGAACTCCTGGGCATCGAAATGATCGGGATGCATGATAATTTCTTCGAATTGGGCGGGCATTCGTTGATCGCTACCAAGCTGATGTCCCGGCTGCGGGAGATTTTCCGCATCGATATCCCGTTAACCACCCTTTTCGATAAACCCACTATCCGCGGATTGGTGGATAACATCGTCGATTCCTGGGGCGATGGTGAAACCGTCGCCGAGATCGCCCGGGCCTACAGGGAAGTTTTTTCCAATGAAAGCGCATAATATTGATATTTAAATAACAGTTAAGTACAATGTGGTATTTATATAAAAGAAATAGGAGGTAATACTTATGAAAAAGAAGCTCTTTACCGCGATCGGCGGAATTTTGATTTTATGGATGCTGGGATTGTGGTCGGTGCAGCTTTCCGCGGCGCCGGCAGAAAAGACGGATGAGACAATTTTCGGGGTGAAAGTCGATGAAAAAATAAAAATCGACGGCCTCTTGGATGAAAAGATATGGCAGACCCCGGCCCTTAAGAAAAAATTCATCACCACCACTCCGCTGTACGGGTATGAGTTACCCTATGACACCCTGGTTTGGGTGGCTTATGACAAGGAGAACTTATATTTTGCCTTCCGGTGCGTTGACCCGGAACCGGACAAAATTAAAACCGCTATCACCAAAAGAGATAACGTTTCCGGCGACGATTGGGTCTCAGTATCTGTCGATGCAATGGGGAATGGACAATTGGGATATATCCTGTTTGTCAATCCCAACGGTATCCAGGCGGATGGCGTGACCTCTTCCATGCATGTCGATGACGACATGGCGCCGGATTTTGTCTGGGAAAGCTCCGCAAAAATTACCAAAGACGGGTACGATGTCGAAATTCGCTTACCCCTCAACAGCATCGGGTTTAAAAGCGGGAAAAAGGTAGAGATGGGCATGCTGTTCAGGCGCAGGATCAGCCGGTTGAGTTATATCGGCGCCTGGCCCGATATTAAACTCAATCGTTGGATACTCACCAGCCAGACTAAAGCCGAATTTAAAGATCTCAAGAAACAGCTTAAACTGGAGATACTTCCTTCTCTTACTTACAGCAGCCAGGCTACCCGGGAGACGCCGGATCAATGGAGTAAAAACGTTACAGATACGGAATTCGGCATTGGCGTGAAATACGGTATCACTTCTTCAACGACGGCTGAAATTACCATCAACCCGGATTTCAGCCAGGTGGAGAGCGACGCCTTGCAGGTAGAGGTCAACCAGAGATATCCCCTGTTCTATACGGAAAAACGTCCCTTTTTCATGGAAGGAATGGGAATTTTTAATTTCTGGACCTATGTTTACGGCTTCTTTCCCAATGCCGTATATACGCGGCAGATCGTCAATCCTGCCTGGGGCGCAAAATTAACGGGAAATATCGGTCCTAAATTTAGTTTCGGCGTCCTTTCCGCCGGCGACGATACCTGGGATACAAGCGTCACTCCCAATAAGGAAAAACAGGCTTTTTTCGGTATTGCCAGGGGGAAATTGGGATTCGGGAAAGACAATTACGTGGGCTTTGTCTACACCGGGCGCACTTTTGCCGGGCAATACAACCACTTGTTCGGTATAGACGGCAGCATCAGGGCAGCCGAGAGGCATTGGTTCCGGGCCTCATATATTTACACCGCGTCCAAAGACAGTTTCGGGAATGTCATCGATAGTGGGGATACCGGTTATGGTAACTTCACCTATACCTATGGTACAAAAGCCATTATCGTGATATCAAGTATCGAGCATATCGGCAAGGATTTAAGGGCGGACGCCGGCTATCTCCAGCGAAACGGCGTTAATGTCAGTCGGGCCGGGCTTTATTATAATTTTTACGCCAATCAAAAGAAACTCCCCTGGTTAAAAGTAGTTACCACTTATGTCGGTTTCGATGTAACTCGCGACCTGAGAACTCACAAGGATGATGTCAGGATCAACGGTGTTTTGTCCTTTTATTTGATCAAAGATGCCACCATTGCCCTCACTTACCAGCACCTAAGGGAGAACTGGAGGGGACAAGCTTTCGATATGAACGCAGGCAAAGTGGCTGGGGCAATACGGTTATCAAATTGGCTGCGGTTGACCGGGAGCATCCTCTTGAGAGAAGGCATTTACTATTATGCCAATCCGGCGTTTATGGGAACCGGCATGGGTATCACCTTTTCCGCAGATCTCCAGCCCAACAGCAAATTGAATCAAAATTTCTCTTTTACCCATTCGGACTTGAAAGCAGAGGGCGAAAAATTATACAATGTGGATATCTTATATTCGAAAACCACTTACCAGTTCAATAAATACTTTTTCCTGAGGGCGTTGATCCAGTACAACAGTTACCAGAAGAGGCTGTTGACCGATTTCCTGGCGTCTTTTACCCTGATCCCCGGTACGGTTTTGCATGTCGGCTACGGCGGTATGTATGAGAAACGGGATTGGGTCGATTACCGCTGGATACCCCTTGAAGGTGAATTGTATAATATCAAACGCAGTTTCTTTGCCAAGGTCAGTTACCTGTGGCGTTTCTAGGAAGTCATAATCGAAAAGCGAAAATCGATATTTTCATCTCAAATGAACGATTATCGAGCATATAATTATTTGCGGGAAACGTCCGTGCACATGCACGGGGAACTCATGTAAGTAACTTTGATACATAGAATATAACCATTATACGATATTTAAGGCGCCCCTGGGGCGGTGGAGTTGGCGAAGTTATTTACATTTTTCATAGAAGAGGCCATTGGTGAATAAACAAAAACAATTTGAAGAATTATTGAAAAAAAAGGGGATTACTGTACCCCAAGGACCAGTATTGGTTAAGCGACACGATAACGGCCCATTTAAATTGTCTTTTGCCCAGCGCCGTATTTGGTTCTTGCAGCAATTCGATCTCAAGGGGGCAGCTTATAACGACCCCACGGCGCTGCGGCTCAAAGGGCCTTTACAGATACCAGTATTGGAAAGAGTTTTTAATGAAATCATCCGGCGGCACCAGGTGCTGCGCATGACTTTCCCGGCCCAGGAAGGACAGCCGATCCAGGCCCTTCAACCGGATGACCGCATTACTGTATCGCTTACGTTGCTACAGGAAGAACCCGGCAAGACAATAGATGCCCAGGTGTTGGAATTCGTGAACCTATTTTCCAGGCAACCCTTCGATCTATCCCGGGACATGCCTATAAAGGCGGCATTATTACAAATTGCTGAAGATGATCATGCCCTGGCAGTGAATATTCACCACATTGTGATGGATGGCTGGTCCAAAGGCATCATGCTGCAAGAATTAATGACTCTTTATGAAGCCTTTAGCCGGGGAAATCCTTCCCCGCTCCCCGAGCTGCCCGTCCAATATACTGATTATGTGCATTGGCATCATGAGTGGATGCAGGGCAAAATGTTCGAGTCGCAAATGGCGTACTGGAAGGAAAAATTAACCGGCGCCCCGCCGGTATTGGAACTGCCCCTGGATCGCCCACGTCCTGCGGTTCCCAGCGGTCGAGGGACGTTGCAGCCCTTTTTCCTCTCCAAACAAAACTTCCGGCAACTTAATGAATTGGCAAAGCAAGAAGATGTTACCCTTTTCATGGTGTTGGCCGCCGTTTACAATATCCTGCTGCACCGTTATTCCGGGCAAGAAGATATACTCATCGGTACTCCCATTGCCGGGCGTCGGCGCGTCGAATTGGAACGCATTATCGGCCTGTTTTTAAATACCCTGGTCTTACGCATTGACCTGTCCGGGAACCCTAGTTTTCGTATGCTGCTCAAACGTGTACGTACGACGGCATTGGAGGCTTACAACCACCAGGATATGCCCTTTGAAAAATTGGTGGAAGAATTGAATCCACAGCGGGATTTGAGCATCACGCCGTTGTTCCAGGTGCTGTTCCAATTGCAAAATGCGCCCATGCCGCCGGCAATGATCTCGGGCCTCTCTATTACTCCTATCCAATTGGATACCGGGGTTTCCCAGGTGGACTTCTCTCTCACCATGTGGGAACAGGATGAAACATTAAGAGGAACCTTCGAATATAATACCGATCTATTTGACGATGCGCCAATAACACGAATGATCGGGCATTTTAAACGCTTACAGGAAAGTGTTTGCGAAGACAGCGACCGGCAAGTTTCCTGGCTGCCCATGTTGTCCGAAGAAGAAACGCTGGAGGTCCTGGAGAAATGGAATCGCACGGGAGCCGATTACCCTGAAAATGTGTGCATATATGAGTTATTCGAAACGTGCGCCCAAAAATACCAGGGGAAAGATGCCGTGGTGTTCGACCAACAGCGGTTGATTTATAGGGAATTAAATGACCAGGCCGGGCGTTTGGCCCATTACCTGGTAAAGGCAGGTGTTGGTCCTGATGTGTTGGCTGGTATTTGTATCGATAATTCATTGGAATTGATTACCGGGGTTATGGGGATACTCAAAGCCGGCGGCGCTTACATCCCCCTGGATCCCCAGTACCCGGATGAACGGTTGGGAGCTATATTGAAAGATTCCCGGCCGGCTGTATTGATTACCCTGGAGAGTTATTTGAAACGTTTTCCCATGGATTGTTACCAGGGGAAGATTATTTGTCTCGATTCCGTGTTGGATGTTGATGTCCTGGCGCGAGAGAGCACATCTGCAATTTCCAATGGTTGTCAGCCGGGAAATGCTGCCTGTGTAATATATACTTCCGGTTCTACGGGTATTCCCAAGGGTATTTTGATAGAGAATCGGAATATCGTAAACCTGTTATATTCATTTATCAGGTCTTACCATGCCGGGCCTGAAGATAACATCCTGCCCCTGACGTCTATCGCGTCTGCCAGTTTTGTCGGTGAGATACTACCTATGCTTGTATCCGGTGGAGCTATTGTCTTAGCCGACAAAGTGCATTTCCTGGATATGAATAGTCTTACAGCGCTCATGTCTCGTTATGAGATCACCATACTTAGTACTGTACCTTCCATGATTGCGCGATTGAATGCCATGGGGGGTGAGCGGTGGCGGACAGGTAAGCTCAGGCTTTTATTGAGCGGTGGAGAAGCTCTTTCTGCCGGCGATATTGATCGGTTGATGGATAGCATAACCATAGTTAACGGTTACGGATTAACTGAAGCCACCATTTGTTCTACCTATGAAGTATTGAATTACCTTGATTTCTCTCAGAATCCTGTGATTTCCGTGGGTAAACCCATAATGAACAATCAGATCTATATATTAGGCAAGTATATGCAGCCACAGCCGGTTGGTGTTCCCGGTGAGATATACATTGCCGGGGATGGACTATCCCGCGGCTATCTAAACAACCCGGAATTAAAGGCGGAAAAATTTATTAAAAATAGGTCCTATGGGTCCCATAAGACCTATCTTTTGTTTAAAACCGGCGATCTAGGGGCCTGGTTACCAGGGGGCGGAGGCCGGATCAAATTTTTAGGTAGGATTGACACACAAGTACAGGTTCATGGGCACCGCATCGAGTTATCGGAAATCGAAACCGTACTGGGGTTGCACCCTGACATCGAGGATGTCGTTGTGATTGATCGCCAGTTTAGTGCAGGCGATCGTCGTTTAGTGGCATATTTAGTCCTTGGCGGCGATGTGGAATACGCCGGTGTTGTATGGCGGGAGTGGCTCGCCAAAAGACTTCCCGAATACATGATCCCCACTGCCTTTGAAATTATCCCGGCTATCCCGTTAACGGTGAATGGGAAAGTGGATATTAACGCTTTACCCATCCCATCAGGGCTGCGGCCTGAATTGAATGTGGCTTTTGAAGCGCCGCAAACGGAAATCGAAAAGAAAATAGCCTTGGCCTGGAAAGAGTTCCTGCACCTGGAAGAAGTTGGGGTAGATGACAATTTCTTCGACCTTGGCGGTCATTCTTTGTTGCTTACCCAGGTTCACAACCGGTTGAGTGAGATGTTTGACAAAGAGTTGACGATAGTCGATTTGTTTCGCTATCCCACCATCCGTTCGCTGGCGAAGTACCTTGGTGAAAGCAAGGAAAACAAAGAGCAAACCCCGGATACGTATAAGAAGTTACAGGAAAGGGCCAACAAGCAGAGGCAGGCGTTTCAGCGGCGCCGTTGAAGGAGTTAAGATGAGTAATGGATAAAAATACTAATTTTCATTATTCATAAATATCAATGAATATGCTATACTCAAGCTTAATATTTAATAAAATAAAATACAGAGAGTTTTTAAATCGATCTATGAATAGTTAACCAGGAGGACAACCTATGATGAAAAAACGCTTTAACCTTAGCTTTACATTGATTACTGGGGTGTTGATCGTGATGTGGATCGCCCTATGCTCACCCGGAATATGGGCGCAATCGACAGCAGAGGGAGATAATCTCATCCAGGCAGTTAAAACAAAGGTAAAACCAAAAATCGACGGGGTATTAGACGATCCCATTTGGCAAACCCCAGCGCTAAAAAAGGCATTTATTTCGTATGAACCCCGTTATGGGGACGAATTATCCATGGATACATTGGTCTGGGTGGCCAATGATAGTAAAAACCTTTATTTTGCATTCAAGTGCGCCGACCCTGAGCCGGATAAAATTAAAACCAGCCTTACCAAGAGAGACAACATGTCAGGAGATGATTGGGTATCTGTGTCCATCGATACAGCAGGAGCCGGTCAGACTGCTTATACTCTTTATGTGAATCCCAGCGGCATCCAGGGAGATGGGTTGGCATCCGGGATCAGCATGAATGAGGACTTGTCGCCGGATTTTGTCTGGGATAGTGCAGCCAAAATGACCGAGGAAGGTTACCAGGTGGAAATTTGTCTGCCCTTGAAAAGCATTAGTTACCAGAGTGGAAAAGAAGTAAAAATGGGTATCTTGTTCCGGCGAAAGGTCAGCCGCCTGAGTTTCATCGGCGCCTGGCCCGATATCAAGCTTAACCGGGCGATATTGGACAGCCAGGCCAAAGTTATATTCACAGAAATCAAGGAACAACGGAAGATCGAAGTGCTGCCCTCTCTGACCTACAGCAATAATAGCGAAAGACTTAGCCCGGATAGCTGGGAGAAAACTTACGACAAAATGCAATTCGGCATCGGTTTAAAATACGGTATTACCTCCTCCATCACGGCTGACTTAACCTTTAACCCGGATTTCAGCCAGGTGGAAAGCGATGCCTTCCAGGTGGCGGTCAACCAGCGCTACCCACTGTTTTATTCTGAGAAACGGCCTTTCTTCATGGAAGGGATGGATATATTCAATTTTTGGACATATATATACGGTTATTTGCCCACTCCCGTGCATACGCGGCAGATAGTTGATCCGGCCTGGGGGGCAAAATTAACCGGCAGTACTGGAAATTTTTCTTTCGGTGTGCTTTCTGCCGGCGATGATGCTCCAGGGAAGGCATGGGATACAGGAGTCAATCCCAACCTTGATAAACAAGCTTTTTTTGGAATTGCCAGGGGTAAATACAGTCTCGGCAGCGATAATTACGTCGGTTTCCTGTACAGTGGCCGTGGATTTTCCGATGAATACAACCATGTCTTTGGCGCGGATGGGGGCCTCAGGATTGCCAACAAGCACCGGATTCGTGCATCATTTATTCATAGTGCGTCCAGGGACAGCGAGGGTAAGGTAACCAACGGCCGTGACACAAATTACGGTACGTTTGTGTATACTTATGGCTCAAAAGTGTTCCAGTGGGTAGGTATCCTAGAGCATTTTGGCCGGGATTTAAGGGTAGACAGCGCTTTCTTACAGCGCACCGGCATCAATATGGGCCGTATGTGGAGCACCGTTAATTTCTACATCGATGAAAAAAAGATTTCCTGGTTGAAGCGGATCAGTCCTGAAATCCAGGTAGATTATGTTCATGATTTGTACACCCATAAGGATGATTCGTTAGTGAATGCCTCTTTGAATTTCCAGTTAATTAAAGAGGCGTATCTTATCTTCTCATACCAGTTCTCGAAAGAATATTGGCAGGGGAAAACCTTTGATCTCAACTTATTCAAAGTAACGGGACAGGTTCGATTGACCAATTGGCTGAGGGTAGCGGCGGCGGCTTATCGGCGTGAGGGCATTTACTATTATGCGTTTCCATCTTTTAAAGGCAAGGGGAATATATATAAAGTCATTATGGATATTCAACCCAACAAGAACTTGAACCAGTATTTCAGCTATACTCATAATGATTTATCCAAAGATGGTAATAAATTATACAATGTGAATCTCTACTATTCCAAAACCACCTACCAGTTCAACAAATACTTTTTCTTAAGAGCAGTGCTCCAGTACAACAGTTACAGTAAGCAGATGCTGACCGATTTCCTGGCCTCTTTTACCTTGATCCCGGGAACCGTTCTTCATGTCGGATACGGTGGTCTATATGAGAACAGGGATTGGGTAAACAACCATTGGGTCGTCGGTGAGGGTGATTTAATGAATATCAAAAGGAGTTTCTTCGCCAAAGTAAGTTACCTTTGGCGTTTCTAAAAAAGATTCCAGGGACGGAGTTAGAGTTTAAGAAGGCGCTAAGATATCCCGGGAGTTGGGAATATCTTAGTGCCTTTGTATATTTGTCTAATCGTTAATCATAAATTATCAATCAAAATTGTTACATTAAATATTTCTACATAAAAACAAAAAGGAGAAAAACATGTCAGTAAAAGTAGTCCGGATATTGATATCCCTTTTAACTATATGTGTGTTTTTTGCGTTTTCCTCTGAAAAGATACCCGAAAATATGGTTATGGTCAAAGGCGGTTCATTCATGATGGGAACCGATGATCTTGTTACCGAAGAGGAACCTGTCCATGATGTTACACTGGATAGTTTTTATATCGGGAAATACGAGGTTACGCAGAAAGAATGGAAAGAGGTAATGGGAAGTAATCCATCGGTATTTTCCGGTGATGATTTGCCGGTGGATAATATTGATTGGTACTTAGCCGTGGAATACTGTATTAAAAGAAGTATTAAAGATGGATTGACTCCTTGCTACAGCGGCAGCGGCGATAACATCATTTGCAATTTTGAAGCGGACGGTTACCGGTTACCCACCGAAGCCGAATGGGAATACGCGGCAGTAGGCGGGTTAAAGTCCCATGATTATGAATACAGCGGCAGCAATAATCCCGACGAAGTGGCCTGGCATGAAACCAACTGCGGTGATAAAACCCAACCCGTCGGTTTGAAAAAACCCAATGAACTGGGAGTTTACGATATGAGCGGCAATATCTGGGAGTGGTGCTGGGACTGGTATGATGCGGGATATTATAAAAAGAGCCCGGTAAAGAATCCCAGGGGCGCTGAGTTCGGGAACAACCGGTCATACAGAGGCGGCGGCGGCCCCGGCGGCCGTATTTACTGGCTGCGTATCCGCGCACGCTACAACCTGTTTCCTGCTTTTAAGAGTTTTGATATGGGATTCCGCGTTGTGAAAAACACCGTCGACAAAGTACCCGGCAATATGGTTTTGATCCCGGGCGGTACGTTCAAAATGGGATGCCGGGACGGCGGCAGCGGCGAAAAACCGGCGCACAAGGTAACTGTAAATGACTTTTGTATTGGTAAATACCCGGTCACCCAAAAGGAATGGCGCCAGGTAATGGGCAATAACCCCTCGGACTGGGTAGGAGAGAAATCCCCCGTGGAAGCAGTCACCTGGTACGTGGCAGTGGAGTATTGTAATATACGAAGTCAAATGGAGGGCTTAACTCCTTGTTACAGCGGCAGCGGCGATAATATTGTTTGTGATTTTACTGCAAACGGTTACCGGTTGCCAACGGAAGCGGAATGGGAATATGCTGCCAGGGGAGGCGCAGAATCCAAAAATTATAATTTCAGCGGAAGTAATAACGCCGACGAAGTCGCCTGGTTTAATGAAAATTCCACGTTCAAGGTTAACGCCGTGGGACAAAAAAAACCTAACGAGCTTGGAATTTATGATATGAGTGGAAATGTTCTGCAGTGGTGCTGGGACTGGTATGAACGGGATTATTATAAAGTCAGCCCAGCAAACAATCCCACAGGGCCTGCCGCGGATGTTCGCCGCGTGGTTCGCGGCGGCTGGATCAACAGCCCCAAAGCCCAGGTGAATGTTACCTTTCGTAATGCTTACAAACCTTCGCGGTTATCCTACGGCATCGGTTTCCGGGTAGTACGGACCATGAAATAGAATATAATAAGGAGACTATAATGAAAAATGATGAAAATGCAGAAAAAATAGAAGATTTGAACGGCGTCGCTATTATTGGAATGGCTGGCCGTTTCCCCGGGGCAAAAAATATCGATGAATTCTGGCGTAACCTGGAGAACGGTGTCGAATGTATCAAATTCTATACCGAAGAGGAATTACGGGAGGCCGGTATCGCGCCGGAAGTGCTAAAGAATCCCTATTATATGAAAGCCAAGGGAGAAGTTGGGGATGTCGATATGTTTGATGCTTCCTTTTTCGCTATCAATCCCAGGGAAGCCGAAGTAACCGACCCCCAGCACCGGATGCTGCTGGAGTGCGCCTGGGAAGCCATGGAAAACGCCGGTTATGATTCCAGTAAGTACGACGGTTTGATCGGTATGTATGCCGGGAAAAGTATGGATTACTATTTACTCCTCAATGTTTTTCCCCGCATCAAGAAAGAGATTTCCTCCGGGTCGCTGCAAGCCGCCATCGGTAATGATAAAGACAGCTTAACCACCACTATTGCCTATCGGATGAACCTGATGGGGCCGGTCATTACCATCCAGACCTCCTCTTCCACTTCATTGGTGGCAGTCTGCGTCGCTTGCCAGAGTTTATTAACTTACCAATGCGATATTGCACTGGCTGGTGGAATTACCGCCGGACCGCCCATCAGGTCCGGCTACTTGTTCCAATCCGGCGGAATTTGGTCTGATGACGGTCACACCCGTGCTTTCGACGCCAAATCCACCGGTTTTGTCCCCGGCGCGGGAATGGGCCTGGTGACGTTGAAACGACTGGAAGATGCCCTGGCCGATCATGACAATATTTGGGCGGTTATCAGGGGTTTTGCCGTTAATAACGACGGCTGCAACAAGGTGAGTTATGCCGCGCCTAGTGTCGATGCCCAGGCCCAGGTGGTGGCTCAGGCCATCGCCGCCGCCGGTATACACCCGGAAACCATTAGTTATATCGAAACTCATGGCACCGGCACCAATCTCGGCGATCCCATCGAAATGACGGCCTTAACCCAGGCATTCCGTACCTTTACCGATAAAAAACAGTTTTGCGCCATCGGTTCGACCAAAACCAATATCGGCCACCTGGATAACGCGGCAGGGATTGCAGGTTTAATTAAAGCGTCGTTAGCCCTAAAGAATAAAAAGATACCGGCTTCTCTTCATTTTGAGACCCCCAATCCCAAGATCGATTTTGACAACAGCCCCTTTTTCGTGAATACCAAACTGCGGGAATGGAAAACCAACGGGTTTCCCCGCCGCGCCGGCGTCACTTCGCTGGGTATGGGCGGCACCAATGCCCATGTGATCGTGGAGGAAGCGCCTGAAAAGGAACCTTCCGGGGCATCCAGGCCCGAACAATTGGTTTTTTTATCGGCTAAAACAAACACTGCCCTGGATAAATTGACTGAAAACCTGGCCGCTTACTTAAAAGACAATGCTGATTTAAACCTGGCCGATTCCGCCTATTCGCTAGGGGTTGGCAGAAGGGATTTTAATTACCGAAGGGCGGTATTGTGCCGTCTCAATGATGCTGCTGATACTGCGGCTGTACTCGAAAAGTTAACCCCCGGCCGCGTGTTCAATAGCGTTTGCACCATGACTGGCAGGCCAGTGGTTTTCATGTTTTCCGGCCAGGGCGCCCAATATGTGAATATGGCGGCGGAATTGTACAAGGAGGAACCTGTTTTCCGGGGAGAAATGGACCGTTGTTTCGAGATTCTCGCGCCCATCCTGGGTTATGATATAAAGGAAATTCTCTTCCCGGCTTCCGATCCAGGACGCGATATCAACCAGACCGAATTTACCCAACCGTTATTATTCATAATCGAATATTCCCTGGCGCGGTTGTTGATAGATTGGGGAATCGTTCCCGCTGGGATGATCGGCCACAGCATCGGTGAATTTGCGGCTGCCTGTATCTCTGGTTGTATGTCCCTGGAAGATACCCTTCGCCTGGTGGCAGCCAGGGGGCGTTTAATGCAAGAGACCGCCCCTGGAACAATGCTCTCCGTGGGTATGAATGAAACAGGTATTTCCCAGGTTTTAGCAGAGTACCCGGAGCTTTCATTGGCGGCGGTCAACAGCCCTACCCACTGCGTGGTTTCCGGGAAAACCGAAGCCATTGAAAAATTAGAGAAGCAACTAGCGCAGCAAAACCAGTTTAATAAACGCTTAAAAACCTCTCATGCTTTCCATTCACCCTTAATGGAACCCATTATGGATAAATTTGCCGAAACAGCGGCCAAAGTAAAAATCAACGGTCCTAAAATACCGTTTATCTCCGGTGTGACAGGAACCTGGATAACCGCTGAAGAGATTGGCGATAAACGTTACTGGGTGAATCATTTACGGAAACCGGTTCGTTTTGCCGCCGGCATTGAAGAGATATTAAAAGATCCCAATCGCCTCCTCCTGGAAGTGGGACCCGGTAATAGTTTGTGTGTGCTGGCCGCAGAGCAAAAAAAGAGCGAGAAGAAAACAGGAGAGTTTATTTTCTCTTCCATCCGTCATATTAAACAAACGGATTCCGATCTTACTTTTTTGCTTAAAGCATTGGCCAACCTCTGGCTCTCCGGAGTTACCATCGACTGGAAAAATTATTACAAAAATGAAAAGCGGTTCCGTATTCCTTTGCCCACGTATCCGTTTGAAAGAAAACGGTATTGGCTGGAGGAAATGAAACAAAGCGAAATCAGCCAGGTTGTCGAAACAAGAGTCGGCGAAGATCAAGAAATACAAGCATCGGAAAGTACTGTCGCTGCCCCCGTTGAAAAAACCGGGCAAATCGAAGGAGAAAAAACTTTCCAACCGCGGCCCGAATTAAACAATGAATATATCCCCCCGACGACTGATACAGAACGGAAAGTAGCGGAAATGTGGGAAGATTTATTGGGCATCAAACCGGTGGGTTTAAATGACAACTTTTTCGACCTGGGAGGACATTCGTTGTTGGCCACCCTGTTTTTATCCCGTGTTCAGGATGAATTCCAGATCAGGCTCGAATTGAGAACCATCTTCGAGGAGCCTATTGTTGCCAATCTAGCCGCTTTAATCGATTCCGAAAGAAATAAAGAATTGGATGTTCAAAAGATCGAAGACCTTATCAAGGAGGTAGAAGGGCTTTCACCTGAAGAGATTCGCAGTACCCTGGGTGAAAATCCTATCGAGTAATGGTTCCGAGTGCGATGGAAAAGCATTTCAAAGCTTTCTTCAAATTTTACACTGTCTCCCGGAAGGCTTCCGGAACACTCTCCAAACTTTGTACTGTCTTCCGGGAGCCTCCCGGGAAAGCGATTGCGAATTTTAGCGTGGGAGTGCGAAATTGAAACTCGAAGAGCAAGATAATCACCGGCAGCGGGTGTTGTATGATTTTAACGATACCCGCACCGGGTACCCACGGGACAAGACCATTCACGTTTTGTTTGAAGAACAGGTGGGCCGAACTCCGGACCGAATCGCTCTTATAGGGGCCTCCGCTGTAGAGACGTTGCGCGCAACGTCTCTACAAATAACCTACCGCCATTGGCACCCAGGAATGAATTAGAAGTTAAAATTGCAGTCATATGGTCTGAAGTCCTGGGCATAGAAAAAAGTAAGATAAGCGCAATCGCAAACTTTTTCGATTTAGGTGGGCACTCGTTGAAATCCATGGGAATGATCGCAAAGATACACAAAACGCTTAATCTAAAATTGGAATTGGTACAGGTTTTTAAATATCCTACCATTAGAGGTATTGCTTCGCTTATTGAAGTACAGGATTTACTAAATATTTCTGATACCACAGAATCTACAAGTGATATTAATATTGGACTGGAAAGAGAAGAAATAATTTTGTGAAAGGCAATTAACAGATGAATTATACTTAATGGAGGTTTAAATCAACTATGGATTTAGAAGATCGGATAGCCAGGTTGTCGCCAGGACAACGTAAAATTCTTGAACAAAAACTCAAACAGCAAAATATCGATATCAAGCAAATGCCCGTTGCAAAAGAGCAGAAAAGACATGCCGAGTGGGCGTTAAATACCGCAGAAGAAAAAGAGTATTATGCATTATCTACTTCGCAGAAAAGACTATATATTTTAAACCTCTTCGTGGATTACAGTATACGATTGGTATTCCAGGTGAAGGGCAACCTAGATAGGGGGCGGCTCCAGAAAACCCTAAAAGAGTTGATAAGAAGACATGAGAGTTTGCGACTTTCTTTTGAAGAGAGGGCTGGAGAACCGTTACAGAAAATTCATGATTCTGTGGAATTTGAAATCGTATATTATGAGTCCGGCATCAGGCCGGAAGTGGTGTGGGACAGGAAAAACGCCGACGCTCAAACAGCAGAGGAAGCCAGCTTTTTGGCTTCTTTTTTGCGGCCTTTCGATCTTTCCCGGGCGCCTTTGCTTCGAGCGGCATTAATAAAATTGAGCTCCGACCGGTATCTATTGGCGATTTTCATGCATCACCTGGTATTGGATGGGGTCAGTATGAGAATATTGTCCGGGGAATTTATCCGGCTCTACCTGGGAGAAAAGCTCCCTGAACCCAGGGCCAGGTATCGGGACTTTGCCCAGTGGCAAAACCGGCTGCCGGAAAGAGAAGAGTACAAAAAGCAAGAGGCGTACTGGTTGGAAGTATTTTCAGACGAAATACCGGTGTTGAATATGCCTACCGATTCCCCGCGACCCGTGATGCAGAATTTTGAAGGTAAAAAAACCCGTTTCGAGATAAAAGAAGAGATGCTGCAGGCCCTAAAAAAATTGGCATTAAGAATGGATGCAACCGTCTACATGTCGCTCCTTGCCGTATATAATACCCTGCTGTCCCGGTACACGGGCCAGGAAGATATCATAATTGGGACAATTTCCGCGGGGAGGCAGTTGCAAACGATACAAAACATGGTAGGCGTATTTATCAACCCTCTTGCCTTGAGGAATTTCCCGGGAAGAGATAAAACTTTTGCCGAATTCATCGGGGAACTGAAACGGAATATGCTGGAAGCTTTTGAAAATCAATTGTACCCCTTTGGAGACCTGTTGGAAAAAGTGGTGAAGAAAAAAAATTTCAGCAGGAACCCATTGTTCGATGCCATGATCGTTTTTCAAAATATCGATATCGGAAACCCGGAAGTGGGCGGGTTGCGATTTGAGTTGTATGCACCTGGAGGAGGTGGCGACAGTCATGCCCAGCAGGACCTTTGCCTGTGGGTGGAAGAAGAGGAAGGCAGGATTATTATCGACCTGGAGTACTGTAAGGCATTATTTAAAAAAGAGACAATGGAAGGGTTTACCAGGTACTTTATTGCCATCTTAAAAGGGGCTGCTGAAAATCCCGGGTTAACACTGGGCGAAATAGAAATGCTCAGCCAACAAGAGAAACAACAGGTTTTGGAGCGCTTTAATAATACCGATATCCCTTTCCCGGTAGTTCATATGGTTCACCGGTTATTCGAAGAACAAGCGGAGCGGACTCCCGATTACATTGCCCTTGTAGGGGCAGCTCCCCGTGGCTGCCGGGTCTGCCTGACTTACCGGGAATTGAATGAACAATCCAATCGCCTGGCTGGGTTGTTAATAGAAAAAGGGGTCCGAGCGGATACCATTGTAGGCATTATGCTGGAACGCTCAGTGGAAATGATCGCGGCCGTAATTGGGGTTTTGAAGTCTGGGGGCGCCTACTTGCCCATCGATCCCGATTACCCACAGGAACGAATCGATTATATTTTGAAAGACAGCGCAGCAATGATAATGATAGGAAGAGCGGAAGAGTGGAAGAGCGGAAAAGCGGAATTTGTGTTTTCATGCCTTTTCCTCGCTTCCTCGCTTCCTCGCTTCTTCGCTTCCGATTCTTCAAATCTCGTTTATATCATATATACGTCCGGGACTACAGGTAAACCGAAAGGTGTGATGGCGGAACATCGAAATGTTATTGCTTATTTGCACGCTTTCTTCCGGGAGTTTCATATTGATTCTACGGATACGGTGATTCAACTGGCCTCTTATTGTTTTGATGTCTTTGTCGAGGAGGTTTTCCCTGTTTTGTCGAAGGGAGGAAAACTAGTTATCCCCGGAAGGGCGGAAATTATGGAGATCGAAGGCTTATCAAGGTTGATCGCCGGATACCGTGTTTCCTTGATCGATTGTACGCCTTTGCTATTGAATGAATTCGATAAATTACATGACGGCGCCGTGGGCTCAGCATTGGCATCTGTCCGTACCTTTATCAGCGGCGGGGATGTCTTAAAACCAGGGTATGTTGAGAATCTGTTAAAGACCGGCAGGGTATATAATACTTACGGTCCCACCGAAAGCACCGTATGCGCGACTTATTATCATTACACCGGCTCCGGGGCCGCCGGCCAGTTGACTTCCATACCCATTGGAAAGCCCATATCCAACTACAAAATCTATATCCTGGATGAACGTCGAACGCCTGCGCCCATCGGCGTGGCCGGTGAGTTATGCATCTCCGGTCCCGGCATTGCCCGGGGTTATTTAAACCACCCCGAATTAACCGCGGAAAAATTCATCCATTTTCATCATTCATCATTCATCATTCTTCATTCAAAATTGTATTGTACCGGTGACCTGGCGCGGTGGCTCAGCAACGGTGTTGTGGAATTCCTGGGACGTATCGATTACCAGGTAAAAATAAGGGGATTCAGGATCGAACTTGAGGAAATAGAGCACCGGCTGGCGTCTTACAAAGATATAAAGGAAGTTGTTGTGTTGGCAAAAGAGGATAAAAATGAGAATAAATCCCTATGCGCATATATCGTTCCCGTGGACGAGAAAAATAATACCTTGTTTACCGCGTCCGATTTAAGGGCCTATTTGATTGGGAAATTACCGGATTATATGATTCCCTCTCATTTTATCGTGATCTCCGAAATTCCTTTGACCGCCAATGGGAAAATCGATAAGAAAGCACTTTTTGCTTTAGAAGGGGGTATTGTGACCGGCGTGGAGTATGTTCCCCCTACGAATGATGTAGAGAAAAAATTAGCAGACCTTTGGTCGGAGATACTCATTCGAGAGCGGGTCGGTATCAATGACAATTTTTTCGACCTGGGGGGCCAATCGCTAAAAGCGATGCGTTTGATAACGCGGATAAAAGAGGTTTTTAATGTCAAAATTCCATTGACCGTACTTTTCCAGTTAGGCGCCATTAAAGGAATCGCCCAATTGATAGCCATGCAGCCCGGCAGTGATTATTCTCCTCCCTCCGGCAAATTTGAAAAAAAAACAAGAAGAGCAGGGCAGGCGAACGTTAATTTTAGTGTCTATGAAACTTCATCTGCCCAAAAACGGTTGTATATCATCAACCATTTGCTGGGCGACAGTTTACTATACAATGAAAATCGTGTTTGGAATATCGGGGGGAAGCTGGAACCTAGCCGGTTAAAAAAGGCGCTGGAACAATTGTCACTTCGTCATGAAATTTTAAGAACCTGTTTTGTAATAAAAGACGGCGAGGTTCTTCAAAAAGTGTACGACCATATCGATGTCGATTTTATATACACGCAAAAGGAAACAGTCGATCCCTCAACAGGAGATATCGAAGCCTTGATCGAACATTTTCTAAAACCCTATGATCTCGCCATTGCGCCATTGTGGAAAGTGGAGTTGGTGCAATGGCAGGGGGATCGGCAGTCGATATTAATGGATTTCCATCATATTATTGCCGACGGTACATCGATGGATTTGATTATGGAGGAATTGAGGGCACTTTACTTTGGGAAGGAATTACCGGAACCGGAGGTTCAGTATGTCGATTTTGCCATCTGGCAAAACGATTTTTTAAAGGATGAAGAAATTAGAAAACAGGAGGCATTCTGGTTGAAGGAATTTGAAGGCGAGATACCGCTGTTGGAGTTGCCCACGGATTTTCCCAGGCCGAGGGAGATGGATATTGCCGGGAGCAGCATCAATTTTGAAATGGATGATGACCTTACCGCGGATGTGAATAAACTGGCGATCCGGAATAATACGACATTGTATGCGTTACTATTGGCTGTATTCAATATACTATTGGCAAAGTATACGAACCAGGAAGATATTGTCGTGGGTACCCCAGTTTCTGGGCGAAGCCACCGGGAATTTGAAGATATTATCGGCATGTTTGTCAATACATTAGCGATGAGAAACCGGCCGATGTGGGGTAAAACGTTTATCGATTTTTTAAGCGAAGTATCGAAGAATATTTTTGCAGCGTTTGAAAACCAGGATTACCAATTCGAAATGCTGGTGGAGAAAGTGGCCACCGACAGGCAATTGAATCGTAATCCGTTGTTCGATGTAGTTTTTGTCTTACAAAACTATGCACAGAATATAAATCTCTCCGGGGGGTATAAGGAAGAGATATGGATTATACCTTATCATTATAAAAGCCGGATTTCGAAATTTGATTTGACTCTCCAGGCATTCGAAGTGGATCGTCACATTTTATTTGTGATGGAGTACCGGACTTCTTTATTTCGGTCGGAGACTATCGAACGATTGACGCGCCATTTTCTTAATATACTCCATGAAGTAATGGAAGAACCGGAGGTATTGCTGTCCGATATCCAGGTCATTTCTGAGTCGGAGAAAGAGCAGTTATTGAATGTGTTTAACGCTACAGCCGTGGAATTTCCAGCGGATAAAATCATTCCCCAATTGTTCATAGAACAGGTGGGCCGAACTCCGGACTATGTTGCCCTTGTAGGGGCAGACCTGCGTGTCTGCCCTATCAGTTTAACCTATCGCCAATTAAATGAACAATCCGATCGGTTATCGGGGTTATTAATCGAAAAAGACGTCCAGGCGGATAGTATTGTCGGTATAATGATTGAACGTTCCATCGAGATGATAATAGGAATCCTGGGGATATTGAAATCCGGGGGCGCCTATTTGCCTATCGCTCCGGACTACCCACGGGAAAGAATCGAGTATATGTTAAAAGACAGCGGAGCGAGAATAATGATAGGAAGAGCGGAAGAGCGGAATAGCGGAATAGCGGAATTTGTCTTTTCTTGCTTTTCCCTCGCTTCCCCGCTTCCTCGCTTCCTCGCTTCCAATTCTTCAAATCTCGCTTATATCATCTATACTTCGGGCTCCACGGGTAGGCCCAAGGCAGTAATGGTGGAACATCGTAATGTGGTTCGGTTGGTAAAGAATTCGAATTATGTGGAATTCCGGGAAAATGACCGGCTTTTGCAGACCGGTGCATTGGAATTCGATGCTTCTACGTTTGAAATCTGGGGATCATTGTTAAATGGGATGACTCTTTGTGTTGCGGCTAAGGACGAGATATTGAATCCCGCAAAATTGAAGGATAATATACGAAAGTACGATATCGGTACTATGTGGCTTACTTCTCCTCTTTTTAATCAATTAGTTGCCGTGGATGTCGAGATATTTGAGGGGGTAAGGAATTTGTTGGTGGGAGGGGATTTGTTGTCGCCGCTGCATATTAACCGAGTAAGGGAGAGGTTTCCGCGATTGAATATCATCAACGGTTATGGGCCGACGGAGAACACCACGTTTTCTACCGCTTTCCGGATCGATAAGGAATATACGCAGCAGATCCCTATCGGTAGGCCCATATCGAATTCCTCCGCTTACGTGGTGAACAGGGCCAGCCACCTGGCGCCGGTGGGAGTTGCCGGCGAGCTGTTGGTAGGAGGCGAAGGTGTATCCAGGGGATATTTAAACAACCCGGAGTTAACGGCAGAAAAATTTAATAGGTCCTATAAGTCCTATAGGACCAATATTCTTTACCGCACCGGCGATCTGGCGCGTTGGCTCCCCGATGGTAACATCGAATTTTTAGGGAGAATCGATCAACAGGTAAAGATTAGGGGCTTCAGGGTAGAGCCGGGAGAAATCGAAGCGGAATTATCGAAGTATGACCTGGTGAAGGAAGCAGTGGTTATCGACAGGGAAAGTGAAACTGGCGAGAAGTATTTATGTGGTTATATTGTCCCGGGAGTGGGTCTCGATTTAGCAAAGCTTAGAGAATATCTTTCATGCCGCTTGCCTGATTACATGATACCTTCATATTTCATACCGGTAGAGCGAATACCATTGACTGCTAACGGCAAAGTGGACCGGAAGGCCCTGCCTGCCCCAGGGTTATTTATAGGCACATCCTATGTGGCCCCTGCCAATGAGATAGAGGAGCAGTTGACTGTTCTCTGGTCTGAAGTTTTGTCGATTGAAAAAGATAAAATCAGTGTAAACGCCAACTTTTTCGAGCTGGGTGGCCATTCGTTAAAGGCCGCGGTATTGACAGCACGGATACATAAAAAATTTGCTGTGAAAATTCCCTTAATGGATATCTTTCGTTTACCCACGGTGAAGGAATTGGGCAGGTATGTAAAGGAATCGCCCGAAGTTAAATATGCGGCCCTGGAACCGGTGGAAAAGAAGGATTATTACATATTGTCTTCCGCTCAAAAAAGGTTGTATGTTTTGCAGCAAATGGATCCTCACAGTGTGGTGTATAATATACCGCAGGTGGAGTACCTGGATACCGTGGACCGGGAGAAAATGGAAAATATTTTCCGGAGTTTGCTGAACCGCCATGAAAGCCTGCGCACTTCGTTTGAAATGATCGATGAGCAGCCGGTCCAGCGAATCAATGATGAGGTAGAATTTAATATCGAAATATTAGGGGGCAGAGGCCAGGGGGTAGAAAGCAGCGCTTTTATTCGTCCTTTCGATCTTTCCAGGGCGCCACTTTTGCGGGTGGGATTGATAAAAACGGAAACGGAAAAATATGCATTATTGGTGGATATACACCATATTATCAGCGACGGCGTGTCCCAGGGGATACTGTTAAAGGAATTTTTGGCGCTTTATCAGGGTATTTCACTGCCGGTGCTGCGGCGCCAATATAAAGATTACGCAGAATGGCAAAATAGCCCTGCCCATCATGAAGAGTTAATGAAGCAAGAACAGTACTGGTTGAAACATTTGTCCGGGGAATTGCCGGTCTTAACTCTACCTTACGATTATCCGAGACCGGAAGTCCAGAGTTTCGAAGGCAAGCAAAAAGTTCTTTACATAGATCCGCGAGAAACATCGGCTTTAAAAGCGCTGGCGGCCCGGGAAGACGCTACCCCCTATATGATGCTTTTTGCCGCATTTTATTTACTGTTGTCCCGTTTGGGGGGGCAGGAAGATATCATCGTGGGAACCGCGGTGGCCGGTCGTAGTCATGCGGACCTCCAGCAGATTATCGGTATGTTTGTCAACACCCTGGCCATCAGGAATTATCCTTATGGCGAAAAAAGTGTGGCAGCTTTCCTCCGGGAGATAAAGGCCAGCACCCTGGAATCATTTGAAAACCAGGACTACCAGTTTGAAGACCTGGTGGAAAAGGCGGCAGTGGTTCGTAATGTGGGCAGGAACCCTTTGTTCGATGTGGTATTTACATTGCAAAACCTGGCTGAGGAAAAGGAAACGAAAACCGGGACGCTAACAACGGATGTGGAAGCGTCTACCTTATATGGTTATGAGAACAGGACAGCGAAATTCGATATCACATTATTTGCCATGGAAAGCGGCGACGGTTTTGCTTTTACGCTGGAGTACTGCACCCGGCTTTTTAAAGAGGAAACTATCCAGCGGTTTACCGGCTATTTTAGGAATATAATAAATTCTATAATAGAAAACCCTTCACAGCGAATAAGCGATGTCGAGATGTTGAGTCAAATGGAAAAGCGGCAGCTCCTGGTGGATTTTAACGACACGGGAGAACCGTATCCCAACGATAAAACCATCCCCCAGTTGTTCGCAGAGCAGGCGGAAAGAACACCGGATCACATAGCCGTCGTAGGGGCAGCAGCCGCAGTAGAGACATTGCGCGCAACGTCTCTACAAATAACCTACCGCGAATTGAACGAACAATCCGGTCGATTGGCCGGGTTGTTAATTAAAAAAGGCGTCCTGGCGGGCAGTATTGTAGGGATTATGGTAGAACGTTCCATTGAGATGATAATTGGAATCCTGGGTACGTTGAAGTTAGGCGGCGCTTATTTGCCTATCAATCCCGAATCCCCAAAAGAACGAATCGATTATATGTTGAAAGAAAGCGGTGCTAAGATGATGATAGGAAGCGCGGAAGAGCAGAAGAGCGGAAGAGCGGAGTTTGTGTTTTCCAGCTTTTTCCTCGCTTCTTCGCTTCCTCGCTTCTTCGCGTCTGATTCTTCAAATCTCGCTTATATCATCTACACTTCGGGCTCCACGGGTAGGCCCAAGGGAGTAATGGTGGAACATCGTAATGTGGTTCGGTTGGTAAAGAATACAAATTATGTGGAATTCAGGGAAAATAACCGGCTCTTGCAGACCGGGGCATTGGAATTCGATGCGTCTACGTTTGAAATCTGGGGATCATTGTTAAATTGGATGACTCTTTGTGTTGCAGCTAAAGATGAGATATTGAATCCCGCAAAATTGAAGGAGAATATCTGGAAATATGATATCTCTACTATGTGGCTTACCTCGCCGCTTTTTAATCAATTAGTTACTATGGATATAGAGATATTTGCTGGGTTAAGCAATTTACTGGTGGGCGGCGATGTATTGTCGCCGTTACATATCAATCGAGTAAGGGAGAGGTTGCCGCGGTTGAATATCATCAACGGTTATGGCCCGACGGAGAATACCACGTTTTCCACCACTTTCAGGATCGAGAAGAAATATACGCTTCGTATCCCAATCGGTAAGCCCATAGCCAATTCTACCACTTACGTGGCGGATAGGGCCGGCCGCCTCTCGCCCCTGGGAGTCGCCGGCGAGTTGTTGGTAGGAGGCGACGGTGTATCCAGGGGTTATTTGAATAACCCGGAATTAACCGCGGAAAAATTCATCCATTTTCATCATTCCTCATTCATCATTAGTAGTTCTTCTAATCTCTTCACAAATGACCAATCTCCAATGACAAATAACAATTCTTCAAATCTCCCCAATGACCAATATCCAATGACCAATGACTGTTTTTATAGAACCGGGGATCTGGTGCGGTGGTTGGTAGATGGGAACATCGAGTTCCTGGGCCGGATCGATCAGCAAGTAAAAATCCGGGGGTTCAGGATCGAATTGGGGGAAATCGAAGCAGAGTTATTGAAACATGAGTTGGTCAAAGAAGCAGTGGTCATTGACAGGAAAGAAGATAGCGGTGAGAAGTATTTATGCTGTTATATCGTGTCCAGGGACGATTTCAATTTAGAGGGGCTTAAGGAATACCTATCCGGGCGTTTACCGGATTATATGATCCCTGCTTATTTTATAGGAATAGAGAACATCCCTTTAACTTCCAACGGTAAATTGGAGCGGAAAGCGCTGCCTGAACCGGAGATAAAAAGTGGCAAAGAATATGAGGCGCCGGCAAATGAAATCGAGGAAAAATTAGTCGGGGTTTGGTCGGAAGTACTGGACATTGAGAAAGAAAGAATCGGTATAAATGACAATTTTTTCCAGTTGGGCGGGCATTCCCTTAAGGCCACGATATTAACTGCCAAAATCCACAAGCTTTTCGATGTAAAAATCCCCTTGACCCAAATATTTCTACTGCCCACTGTACGGGAACTGGGTCAATATATAAAAGAATCGGGGGAAGATAAATATAAGGCCGTGGGGCCGGTGGAGAAGAAGGAGTATTATGTGCTGTCTTCCGCCCAGCAGAGGCTTTATCTTTTGCAGCAGATGGATGCGGGGGGAACCGGGTATCATGTCCCTTATGCCTATGTGCTGGAGGGGGAATTGGATATAATGCGGCTGGATACTATCTTCAGGAAGTTGATCCGGCGGCATGAAAGCTTGCGTACTTCGTTTATAATGGTAAACGAGGAACCGGTTCAGAGAATACATGATGAGGTTGAATTTAGAATCGAATATTATGATTCGGCCCCAGACGAACGCTGTTCCGGACAAACACGGATTATTCGCTCTTTCATTCGACCTTTCGATCTTTCCTTTGCACCGTTGATGCGGGTAGGGGTGATAAAAGAAGCGGAAACCCGACATATCCTTGCCGTGGATATCCATCATATTGTGACGGACGGCGCCTCGATGGAATTACTTAGAAACGAGTTCACGGTATTTTATGGAGGAGGGGAACTGCCCCCCTTGCAGGTACAGTACAAAGATTATGCCTGTCGGCAGAACAGCGAGGAGCAAAAAGAAGCATCCCGGAAGCAAGAAATCTATTGGTTAAAGCAGTTTGAAGAAGAAGCGCCGGCGTTGGAATTACCCCTGGATTTCCCCAGGCCGGCGGTGCAGAGTTTTGAAGGGGCTGCGATCGCTTTCGAAATCCCGGGTCCGGCGGCGAAAAGATTAAACGAATTGGCCGCAAAGGCGGGAGCGACATTGTATATGACGCTGCTGGCAGTTACTACTATTTTCCTATCTAAAATAGCCAACCAGGAAGATATAGTGGTGGGGTCCCCGGTTGCAGGCCGAGGGCATGTCGATCTGGAACCCATCATGGGTATGTTTGTCAATACGCTGGTGATGAGGAATTATCCCGTGGGAGGAAAAAGATTTTCAACGTTCCTGGAGGAAGTAACGCAGGTGGCGTTAGATGTCTTTGAGAACCAGGATTATCAATTCGAAAACCTGGTGGAGCAGGTAATGGTCAAAAGGGACCCCGGCCGTAACCCGTTGTTTGACGTGACATTTACTTTGCAAAATATCCAGGTGCAGCCGGGAGACACAACGAAAACGGAAGTATTCGAACTGGGAGTAAAACCTTATGACATGGAAATCCGCACAGCGAAATTCGATATCTCGTTGAGTTGTTTAGAGGGTCATGATGGACTGCTTTTTACGTTGGAATACTGCACTAAACTTTTTAAAAAAGAGACGATCCGGCGGTTTATCGAATATTACAAGAATGTCATTTCTGCAGTGATTGAGAGGCCCGACCGGAAGATCGCGGACATCGAGATATTGACCGAAGCAGAAAAGTTGCAGATATTGGACGAATTCAACGAAACGGAAGCGTCCTATCCGACGGATAAAACCATCCATGAATTATTCCAGAACCAGGTGGAACGAATACCCGACCAATGTGCTCTTGCAGGGGCAGCTCCTCGCGGCTGCCCTATCCCTGGACAAAATCAATTATCCTACCGGGAATTGAATGAACAATCCAATCGCTTGGCTGGGTTGTTATTAGAAAAAGGAGTCCATGCAGACAGTATTGTAGGTTTAATGATGGAACGTTCGATTGAGACGATAATAGGAATCCTGGGTATATTGAAATCCGGGGGCGCGTATTTGCCTATGGACCCGGATTATCCGCAGGAACGAATCGATTATATGTTGAAAGATAGTAATGCAAAAATTTTGATAAATAAATCCGAAATTCAAAATCCGAAATTCGAAACAAATCCCAATGATCAAAAAATAAATGTTCAAAATAAAAACTTTGAAGATTTGATGGTTTTGAATTTTGAGAATTTGAATTTTGAATTTGTTTCGAATTTCGATATTCGTGTTTCGAATTTTAATTCTTCAAATCTAGCTTATATCATCTACACTTCCGGTTCCGCCGGCCAGCCCAAGGGCGTCATGGTGAAACACCGGAATGTAGTAAACCTTGTCTATGGATTAAAAGAGCGAATTTATTCAAAATACAGCCGGAACCTCGAGGTGTCCCTGGTGGCGCCCTTTATATTCGATGCTTCTGTAAAACAGGTATTCGGGGCACTGCTGCTGGGGTATAGTTTATACATCGTACCGGAAGATGTCCGTTTCGACGGTGAGAAACTGTTTAAATATTACATGAAGTATGCCATCGATATTTCCGATGGAACGCCTATGCATCTCCGTTTGCTCATGGAAAGCAGGGGCGGGAAGAACCTGCGATTAAATATAAGGCGCTTTCTAATTGGCGGCGAACCGTTGGCCTTGAAGGTAGTAGAAAAATTATTCGATCTTTTTGAAACTCACTCATTGAAGATTACAAATGTTTATGGTCCTACGGAATGTTGTGTGGACACTACAACATATGAGATTTCAAAAGAAAATATCGAGTTATATGCCAATTTGCCCATTGGAGCCCCGATGCCGAATCAGCAGGTGTATATCCTTGGCAAGGTCGGTAACTTGCAACCCATAGGAGTTCCCGGCGAATTGTGCATCGGCGGGAGTAGTGTTTCACGGGGTTATTTGAACAACACGGAGTTAACGGCAGAGAAATTTTATGTGTCCTATGGATCCTATAAGACCTATATTTTATACAAAACCGGCGATCTGGCGCGGTGGCTGCCGGATGGAAATATCGAATTCCTGGGACGCATCGATCAACAGGTAAAAATCCGGGGGTTCCGGATCGAGTTGGGGGAGATCGAAGCGCAATTATTGAGACATGATTCTATAAAGGAAGCAGTGGTGCTGGATATGGAAGGGGAATCCGCGGACAAATATTTATGCGCCTATATCGTATCGAAAGAAGCATTGGATTTAACAGGGCTTAGAGAATATCTGTTACGACGTTTGCCCGATTACATGATCCCCGCGTATTTTACGCCGGTGGAGAGGATACCTTTTACCAATAGGGGTAAAGTAGACAGAAAAGTGTTGCAATCATATAAAACCACCCTAGGAACAGGGGTAGAATATATTGCCCCCGGCAGCGACATGGAGCGGCAAATCGCCAATTCCTGGAAAGAGATATTAAAACTGGAAAAAGTGAGTATTCATGATAATTTTTTCGAACGGGGTGGGAATTCCTTCAATATCATCCAGTTAACCAATCGTTTAAATAAATTGTTGGGTAAAGAAATCCCGGTGGTGACATTGTTTCAATATCCCACCATTAGTGCGTTGGCGCGCCACCTGGAGGGGAATAAACCAAAAACAAGTCTATCACCGGCGGGTAAAGCAGCTAAAGATACCACAGACTTCCCCTTCACTTTGAAAGAAAGTATGGATATTGCAGTAATTGGGATGGCCGGTCGGTTTCCCGGCGCCGCCAATATAGATGAATTCTGGGATAATTTGAAAGCGGGAGTAGAAAGCATCTCTTTTTTCACGGATGAGGAGTTGGCAGAAGCCGGGGTAGCACAGGAACTCCTCCATGACCCTAATTATGTAAAAGCTAGCGGAATATTAGAAGGCAAGGAAAAATTCGATGCCGCGTTTTTCGACTATATACCGGCCGAAGCAAGGCTGATGGACCCACAAATGCGTGTATTCCATGAATGCGCCTGGGAAGCATTTGAAAATGCCGGGTATATCCCTGATATTTATGATGGCTCAATTGGAGTGTATGCAGGGGCCTCGAACAGTATTGTATGGGGAGTAAAGGTTTTATTTTCAGAGGAAGGGCGTGCGACCGGAGGCTTTGAAATCGGTCAACTAATAGATAAAGATTTTCTCGCCACCCGGATTTCTTACAAATTAAATTTAAGAGGCCCAGCAATATCTATTAAGACGGCCTGTTCCACGTCGTTGGTGGCTGTGCATATGGCCTGCCGAGCATTACTGACCCGGGAATGTGATATGGCCGTGGCCGGTGGTGTAACTTTAGGGGGCGCAGACAAAGAGGGTTACCTCTTCCAGGAAGGGATGATCCTGTCCCGGGATGGTCACTGTCGGCCTTTCGATGCCCACGCCGGGGGAACCGTGAGCGGGGAAGGCATCGGCATTGTTATCTTAAAACGGCTAAAAGAGGCCAAAACGGACGGGGATAACATATATGCCGTGGTCAAGGGCTCGGCCATCAATAACGACGGTTTTAATAAAGTGGGTTATACGGCTCCCAGTATAGAGGGCCAACGGGAAGTGATCGCAAAAGCACTTTTTCTGGCAGGTGTAGAACCGGAAACGATTAGTTACGTAGAAACCCACGGCACTGGCACAGTCCTCGGAGATCCCATCGAAATAAAAGCGTTAACCCTTGCCTTTGCCTCGGATAAGAGGAACTATTGCGCCATCGGCTCTGTTAAGAGCAATATGGGGCACCTGGACAGCGCCGCCGGCGTGGCTGGATTTATTAAAACCGTCATGGTCTTATACCACCGGCAAATTCCCCCCAGCCTGCATTTTAAAAACCCTAACCCGGCCATTGATTTTGAAAACAGTCCCTTTTATGTGAATACACAACTTAGACCGTGGAAAAGCCATGGCTATCCACTCCGGGCCGGGGTGAGTTCCTTTGGCATCGGAGGCACCAACGTCCACGTGGTGCTGGAGGAATGGCACGATATCGAGAGGAGCCGCGAAGAACGCGAAGGACGCGAAGAAAGAAATTACCAATTGATTTTATTGTCGGCTAAAACTTCTCCCGCCCTCGTTGAAATGAGGGAACGACTGGCCGATTATCTAAAAGAAAACCCTGTTTTAAACCTGGCAGATGCGGCTTATACATTGCAGGTGGGCAGGAAAGCCTTTAAACGCCGGGCTATACTGACGGCATCCTCTGGAGAAGATGCGTCCGATATACTGAAATCAGCCGATAAGATGCAATCCCACTTGCTGAACGAAGAGAAACAAAACGTCGTATTCATGTTTCCCGGCCAGGGTTCCCAATATGTGGATATGACGAGGGGGTTATATGTGAATGAGCCCGTATTCCGCCGGGAAATGGACCGTTGTTTCGAGATACTGCAGCCCATTACCGGACATGATTTCAAAAAGATACTATATCCTTCTTTAGAGGATAATAGGTCTAATATAACCAATATTATCGATCAAACCGAAATCACCCAACCGGTTATATTTATAGTCGAATATGCCCTTGCAAAATTACTGATGGCATGGGGAATCAATCCTCGCGCCATGATTGGACACAGCATTGGGGAATATACGGCTGCTTGTTTATCCGGCGTATTTTCCCTGGCCGATGCGCTGCAAACCATATGCTTGAGAGGAAAACTGATGCAACAATTGCCCGGCGGGGCCATGCTCAGTATACCCGTACCTGAAAAAGATTTAATGCCACTGTTAAAAGGTATGGATAATATTTCCCTGGCCGCAGTCAACAGCTCCTTACTCTCCGTGGTATCCGGTACCCATGAAGTAGTGGAAACATTTGAGAAGCAGTTGGGAAAAAAAGGGTATCAAAGTCGTCGCCTGCATACGTCCCATGCCTTTCACTCAGCCATGATGGACCCCATCGTGGAGGAATTTGCCCGGGAGGTAGAGGCGGTAATTCTGAATAAGCCCAATATCCCTTTCCTGTCGAATGTAACGGGAACGTGGGTGGCGATGGAAGATGCAGTGGACCCTGGATATTGGGCCAGACACCTGCGCCAAACTGTGCGGTTCCTGGATGGAATAACGGAACTGTTAAATGATCCTTCGAGTTCCTCGATATTTATCGAAGTCGGCCCAGGCAAGGTGTTGAGTACTTTTGTCAGACAGCATGCGGACCGCAAAAACAGGCCGCACCAGGTGGTGAACCTGGTAAGGCACCCGCAAGAAGATACAGCCGATGATAAATACCTGCTGGAAAAGGTTGGACAGTTATGGCTTTACGGCATCACCCCCGACTGGCATACCTTTCATTTCGTGGGAAATAGGAAGCGCATCCCCCTGCCGACCTATCCCTTTGAAAGAAGGGAATTCCGATTGCAAGGAAATTTCATGGATATTGTCAACAGTTTCTCTGGGTTTCAAATGGCGTCTAAACATAAGAGGACAGTGGAAAAAGAACAGGAGGAAGATATCGCCGCATTTTCTAAGCCGGATTGGGGCCAGCGCCCGGAAATAAGCACAGTGTATGTCCACCCCAGGAATATAACAGAACAAACCCTGGCCCGTATATGGGAAAACTTCTTTGGAATTGAAAAGATTGGCTGCAATGATGATTTTTTCGAATTAGGGGGAGATTCATTGAAGGCAGTAACCCTGGTTGCCAGGATTCAAAAGGAATTGAATGTTCGGATATCGCTGCCGGATTTTTTCCGAACGGCAACTATCGGTGAGTTGGCCGCGTATATC
>JAUPLE010000712.1 GCA_030837085.1 Acidobacteriota bacterium
AACAAAAGTTTTGGGGGGGCCAGGGGGGCTTTTTCAAAAGCCTCCCTGGTTAATTCGGGGCGGTTTAAATAGCCGCGGGCTAGTCCCTCGCCGCTGATATGCAATTCACCGGCTATACCCAACGGCTGTAAATGATGATATTTATTTAAGATATATAGTTTTATATTGGCTATTGGTTTACCAATTGGGACATTGTTAATGCCATTCCATTCGGACAATGAATATTGACTGGAATAAACCGTTCCTTCTGTGGGGCCATAGAGATTCTCCAGGGTTATTCCCATATTTAAACCTTTAAACTTCCTCACCAGTCCCGGTAAAATAGCTTCACCGGCTAAAAATATATATTTCAAACAAGCTAATCCCTGCCTATTTTCTCCGGCCAGGTAATCAAGAAATGCATTGAACATAGAAGGGACAAAATTAATATAAGTAATATGGTGTCGTTGAATACAATCCAATATTACTTGTGGGTCTTTTTCACCATGTGTTTTTAAAATGGCTAATTTTCCTCCTCCCATAAACCATCCGAATAACTCTGTTACGGAAACATCAAAGGTATAAGATGTCTTTAATAAGTAAGTATCCGACGGTGTAAAAGGATATTGATTTTGCATAGCAAATAATAAGTTCACCACCGAACCATGATTTATCGGCACGCCTTTGGGTTTGCCTGTCGAACCCGAAGTATAGATGATATAAGCAAGATTTGCGCTGCAAGGGTGACTTTTTTGTAAAAGTTTAATAGGCTCCCCGCGCCGCGGGGTCCTTGCCCCCCTGAAAAACTTTTCATTAACCAACAATTGCGCTCCACTGTCCTTCAACATATAATCGATGCGTTCTTGTGGGTACCCAGGATCAATAGGCAAATAGACGCCGCCGGATTTTAATAGGCCCAATATCCCAATAATCATTTCAACGGAACGTTCCATCATAATGCCAACAATTGTATCCGGCAGGACGCCTTTTTCGATTAACACACCGCCCATGTGGTTAGATTGTTCGTTTAATTTAAAATATGTAATATGTTTTTCGTGTTTTTCGCGTGTTTCGCGGGCAACCAAAGCAATGGCATCGGGTGTTTGTACTGCTTGCTCTGCAAATAAACCATGAATGGTTTTATCTTTCGGGTATTCTGCCGCGGTATCATTAAATTCGAATAATATCTGCTTCTTTTCTTCAGCCGATATAATTTCTATTTCCGAAATTTTCGACAGCGGATTTTGTGTAATTGCATTTGTTGCATTCGTTAAGTATTGAAAAAAGCGTTGTATGGTTTCCTCGCGGAAAAGTTTGGTACAATATTCGCAGGAAAAATAAAGATTACCTTCCTGTTCCGTTGCGATTAAAGATAAATCGAATTTGGATGTTACATGTTCGGCTGCATAAGGTTTTATCTCATGCCCGGGCAAAGATTGGTAAGATTGGTAAGAACCTGCTTCATAGGCGTCCTTCAGGCTGAACATTACGTCAAAAAGCGGGTTACGCCCCATATCCCTCTTGATAACTACCTTTTCTACCAGGGTTTCGAAAGGATAATCCTGGTTTTCAAAGGCTTCCCATACGGTGGCACGGAATTGTTGGAGATATTGGGTAAAATGCATTTCGCCATTTGGGGAACTACGCAGCGCCAGGGTATTGACCAACATGCCCAGGATATTTTCCAGGCCCGGATGATGACGCCCAGCCGTGGGGGTTCCGATGATGATATCTTCCTGGCCGCTTATTTTGGCTAAAAATACATTAAATACGGCTGCCAATACGATAAAAATACTAACTCCTTCCGAACGCGCCAACTGGATCAATGCCTCTGTTTGCTCTTTATCAATCCCAAAACCGGCAGCATTGCCGACAAAACTCATCACGGCCGGCCGCGAATAATCAAGGGGCAAATTTAATACCGGCGCTTCACCGGCAAATTCCTCTAACCAGTATTTTTCCTGTTTTTCCAGTACGCGACGCATCGTCTCGCCATTCAGCCATTCCGAATAATCCCGGTACTGGAATTGCAATGGCGGCAATGGGTTCCCACGATTATTTTGAAAGGCTTCGTATAATGCCAGGATTTCTTTTACCAGTACATTCATGGACCAACCGTCGGATATGATGTGATGCATCGTAAATAAGAATAGGTATTGGTCCTGTTCCAGGCGGATTGTTTTGGTTCTTAATAAAGATCCATGTTCCAGGTCAAATGGGGATGCCGCTTCTTTCTCCGCTAATATTTTTGCTTTTTCAACACGGTCTTTATCATCCCTTAAATTGATATGCTCCCATTTAAATCCCAGGGAAGCAAAATCATGGATTTTCTGCCGGGGCTCGCCGTCGATGGTAATAAACGTCGTGCGCAAGATTTCATGTCGCTTTATAACGGTTTCGTAAGATTTTTCTAAAGCCTCGATATTTAAATTCCCCGTCAGCCAATAAGCACCCGGTACATTATAGGCAATATGACTTTCTTCCTCTTCCAAACGGTCCAGTATCCATAAACGCTTCTGGGAGGGCGATAACTGGTAATGCTCGCGGGAAACAACCGGTTCTATTTTCGTATAATGTACCTGTTCCCAGGAATAACCGAAATATTTTGCCATTTCAACTGCTGTTTCTCCTAAAAATGGCGTTTTGTATTTTTGTTTCCATTTTTCTACTGAACCGGTATCGATAGATGAATGCGTGAAAAATTTAACATCGCCCAACATTTTCGATTCGGCGTAAATACCATCGGTCATCCGGTTCCCGGCATCTCCATAAACATCCAACATGCGCGGCTCAAATTCCATTCCGAAATGACGGCACATCTGCCCGATCACCAGCGGCGGATTGCCGACCATTTCTTCATATTTCAAGCGAAATTTACGGGCCGGCGGTACTGTTTCTAAGAATTCCAGGATATTTTGATGGCAGATTATCCATAACAATTCTCCCAATTCGCGGGATGAAAAACGGTGTTCATATTTAAATAACTGGTCCAACCGGGCATTCTCATAGGAATGAATCACGGCATAAGGGTTGCGTACGAGATGGATATACAGGGCTGAATCAAAGTACTCTTCGGCCCGCCGGAGTACATTCATGTCATAGGTATATTGGGGGGTTTTTTCTACCAATATCCGGTCGCCCAACCAGCTTTGTAAAATCCCGTAAAATTCCCTTACCGTCATTCCTTGCGCTTCAAATCCCTCCATTATCCCTTTGGCCTCATCGGCATCTATATTCTTAAGTTCCATGATGGCCCGGATAACACCTTCAAGATAAAGACCGAACTTCCCGCTCAGGGCTTCATTTCTTTCAGGCAGCGTATTAAATGAAAGTAATTCAAATTCCTGGGGTGCAAACAATTTCGGATGCCCGGCCAAAATAACTCGTAATAATGTAGAACCGGAACGCGAAGGACATAAGACAAACATGACCGGCGGGGTCTTAACCGCAGAACTTAAATGGGCCGGTAATGGCGCTAAGGGTTCGATCAAGGAACGAATTTCTGCGATCTCAGCTTTTCCGATGCGGGTTTCTTTTTCGATTTTATAACTGGCCAATTTCTCGGCCAATTGGGCAATGGTTGGCGCTAAAAAGAGAATGGTTACATGAACCGTTTCTTGCAGCCATTCCTGGATTTTATTAACAATGCGAATGCCTAATAAGGAATTCCCACCCAGGCTGAAAAAATTATCATGGATGCCGATTCGTTCAACACCCATGACCTGGCACCATATTTCCGCCAATTTCTTTTCCGCATCATCCCGCGGGGCAACATAATCATCCAGACCGGTTTCACCCGGCTCAGGCAATGCTTTTCTATCCACCTTGCCGTTGGGTGTCAATGGCAGTTTATCCAGGGTAATAATATACGATGGCACCATGTAATCGGGTAAGGTTTTGCTTAATTCATTCTTTATTTCTGCCTGTCCCCTTATTTGTCCCCCTGGACCGGTTGAAGCTAATATAATATATGCGAATAAATATGTATTGCCGGCTTTATCTTCCCTGTCTATCACCACGGCATTATGAATCCCCGGGATTATGGATAGTTTGTTTTCAATCTCTTCAAGCTCGATACGGAACCCACGTACTTTAACCTGGTAATCTTTCCGGCCGAAGAATTCGATATTGCCGTCCGGCAAATAACGGCCAATGTCACCGGTCTTGTACATCCGAACCCCGGATTTTTCGAGAAAGCAATCTTTAATAAATGCATTTGTGGTTTTTGTAATATCATTTAAATACCCGCGCCCTACGCCTATACCGGATACATAAATTTCACCTTTAACACCGGGAGGACATAAACCCATCACAGCATCGACAATGTAAATGCGAAAATTGCGCAGCGTTCTGCCAATGGGAATACTATTTTGGCCTGTCCCAAAATCGCAGTCATTGGCGGTAATGTGGAAATGGGTGATATCGTCGGATGCCTCGGTAGGACCATAAGCATTCACCATTTTAATGCCGGGAAACTTCTCGAACCAGCGTTTCACTAAACCGGGCTTAAGACTCTCCCCTGTTACCAACAAATAGTTGAGCGCCGGGAATCGTCCGCTCAATTGTGGGTCAACCATTAAATCCAGCATCATGGCCAGGTAAGATGGCACCACTTCCAGGATATTTACGCCCTGTTCTCCTAACTGTTTAATAAAGATTTCCGGGCTTAATACGACTTTATTGGCATAAACAATCGTTTTTCCCCCTTTCAACAACGCGGCAAAAAACTGCCAGATGGATATATCAAAACAATGCGAGGCATTCTGGGCAATAACACTGCCCGAATCAATATTTAATTCATCAAGTTTCGCATGCAAATGATTCATCATGCCCCGCTGCTCTATAATTACGCCTTTGGGTTTCCCCGTCGAACCGGAAGTGTAAATAACATAGGCCAGGTCCCCGGGATGGGCGATCGTACAAAGATTGGAATGATCTTCTGCCATCAACTTTTCTTTGACCTGGTCAAGGTATAATATTTTGGTAAAAGATGCCAGCGTCTTTTCCAGTTCAGATGGAATCATCCCGGTTTCACTGATGATGATGGTTGCCCCGGAATCTCTTATAATAGTTTCAATCCGGTCCGCAGGGTAAGAAGGGTCTATGGGTACATAAGCGGCGCCGCATTTCCACACGGCAATAATACTTATTACCATTTTATCCGACCGTTCCATTAAAATGGGCACCAAATCGTCTGTTTCCAGGAACACTTCTTTTAATAAGAGCCGGGCCAGGCGGTTGGCATGTTCATTCAGTTCCCGGTAACTTAAGACGTTACTTTCATAAGCCAGGGCCGGGTTTTGGGGGGTGCTTGCTGCCTGGCGCTCGAAAATAGGTAGAAATTCTTCTTCAGTGGGTTGATAAATTACTTCTTTCCCGGCAAAATCACCGGTTAATTTTTGTTGTTCAGTAGGAGTTAATAATGAAATCCTTTGAACCGGGCGATCCAGGTTTTCTATCATGGCAGTGAGCACATTCAAAAAATGCTGCCCCAACTGCGCAACCTGTTCCTCGCGGTAAATCCCCACCCGGTATTGAATTGAAAAATCAATTTGGCTGTCGTTTTTTTCAATTTTAAAAAGCAAGTCGCATGTTTCGGTGTACCGGCTTTCCCGGTTAATTTTATTGTATTGCAAACCTAAAGCCGAAAGCGCTTCGGATTCGCCATTTTTATTGTCACAAAAACGTTTAATAAACGATTCATAATCAAAACGATGATTTTCATAAGCGTCATTCAACTCATTAAGAGACTCATTGATCATATCACGGGGAATATGATGCCCTTCAACACAGGCCCTGTAAAAAAGCAATACGTCATCATTAACCTCGGCATCTTCTTCCTCATCCAGGAAACCCGGTGTCCCGATCAAAATATCGGTCATGCCCGTGTATTTATACATCAAAATATTGATTGCCGCCAGGAAAATAAGAAAAACATTGGTGTCCGAGTCTTTAGAAACAACCTGGAGTCTTTGTATTAATTGGATTGGGAAAGGCTCATGCCAAAAATTGAAAGTTTTTGCTAAAGATTTATCCAGGTATTCCCGGTCTCCGAAAACCGGGTTCAGGGTAACCCCTTTCAGTTTTTGCAGCCAGTAATCTTCGGCTGCATTAAATATGACTAGTTCGTCTTCGTGTGTTTTCATTGCTTTACAATCCTCCACTGAATTTTTTCCCAGGAATTTTCTTTCCTGTTTCGAGCGCAAAATGAAGATCATCTATTTTCTTATTTATATTGGAAACGATATCGGTTACCAAACCGGTAAACCGCTGTTTCATACCAATAATTCTTTCTTTTTTAAATAATTGCGGATTATACCGGAATTGGATCAAAACCCGGTTTCCCTGTTCGGTAAAGCGAATTCGCAAATCATGTTTGCTGGCTTCGGTCCCGCTTTCCACCTGGTCATCCCCGCCGTTTGTTTCTTCGGGATCCGGGCTGTATATATTCCCGGTTTGATTATCAAAGCTGGCAAAACCGATAACTACATCCACCAATGGGCTGCGGCCCATATCTTTGGTTAAATTTAGTTCATGAACCAGGAGGTCAAAAGGATAAACCTGGTGTTCCAGGGCCTCCAGGGTAGATTTGTCGATTATTTGCAATACCTCCGCAAAGTTCTGCTGCCCCTGTAATTGATTCCGTAACGGCAGCATGTTGACATAAAAACCGATTTGATTTTCCAGGTCTTTATGTTCTCTCCCGGCGGCAAGTGTTCCCACGATGATATCCTCCTGGCCCGTATACCGATACAAGAATACCTTAACCACCGAAAGCAGCGTTATAAAAAGAGTTGTTCCGAATTCTTTCGAGATGCCTTTCAAGTGCCCGGTCATTTCTTTGCTTAAAGAAAA
This sequence comes from Acidobacteriota bacterium, assembly GCA_030837085.1. Classification (GTDB taxonomy): domain Bacteria; phylum Acidobacteriota; class Aminicenantia; order UBA2199; family UBA2199; genus JAKAGC01. Next base: position 6,835 of record JAUPLE010000712.1, read on the forward strand.
GAGAATAAATTCCCCGGCAAAGGATCTTAGCCCGGTGCGGGGAAAATCGGTAGGTAATTCCAGGCGTGGTATCTCGCCCTTAAACCGGTTATGCCAATAATGTTGATGTTTTATTAAGTTCTCGCCGGTCAATTGCTCCAGGTGCCAGCGGGTGTAATCTTTGTACTGGATGCGAAGTGGGGCTAATGGGTTTTCTTTGCTGTTGTCATAGGCGTTATACAATTCCAGGAATTCTTTTTCCACGACGCTCATGGACCACTGGTCCGATATGATATGATGCAAGGTATATAAAAATAGGAACCGGTTTTCTTCTACCTGGAGTAGTTTGGTACGCAGCATAGGTCCTTTTTCCAGGTTAAAAGGAGTAGTATTTTCAGATTCAAGGAACTTATTTACCGTTATTTCCTTATTTTCATCATTTCGCAAATCAAAATAAGGAATGTTAAAATCCATTTCTTCATAATTATGGACTTTTTGTTTTGGTTCGCCCTTAACAGTGATAAATGTGGTTCTCAAAATTTCATGGCGTTTGATTAATGTTTCTACGGCTTTTTCAGAGGCACGGCGATCTAAATTCTCCAATTGAACATGATCCGGCATGTTATAAGCGACCAGGTCTTTTTCCATCCGGTCTAATATCCACAGCCGCGCCTGGGCATGGGACATTTCATAATATTCTTTCTTTTCATCCGGTTCAATGGCAGTGTATTTCTCCTGGGAAGCATCATTTATATATTTTGCCAATCCTTCGATTGTGGGTGCCTGGAAAATATCTTTAAGCGGTATCCTGGTATTTAATTCTTTATGAATTTTAGCTGCTAATAAGACAGCCTTTAATGAATGCCCGCCTAAATGGAAAAAGTTGTCAGCGATGCCGATTCGTTTTTCTTCGATACTGAGTACATCCGACCACAATTTTAATAGTTTCATTTCTATTTCATGCCGTGGGGGTTTATATCCTTCTATCGATGTGGCTGCCGGTTCCGGGAGTGCCTTCCGGTCTATCTTGGCATTGGGATTCAAGGGCATGTGGTCTAATTTTACATAATAAGAAGGAATCATATAATCGGGTAATGTGGCAGCTAAGTAATTTCTTAATGCTTGCGTTATTGAAGATGACCGGTTCAATTCTCCTAATGGATCAAGAACGACATATGCACACAAATATTTATCCCCTTTTTGATCTTCTTTTAACAGCACAACAACTTCACGTATTTCTTGATGATTTAACAGCCGGCTTTCAATTTCACCCGGCTCGATCCTGAACCCCCGGATTTTTACCTGGTGATCGATTCGGCCCAGGAACTCAATGTTGCCGTCATCTAACCACCGGGCTAAATCGCCGGTTTTGTAGAGTGGTGAGTGGTGAGTGGTGAGTGGTGAGTGGTGATTGATCAAAAGTTTTGGGGGGTACAGGGGGGCTTTTTCAAAAGCTCCCCTGGTTAATTCAGGGCGATTTAAATAGCCCCGGCCAACCTGGGCACCGCCGATATATAATTCTCCTTGAACCCCAATGGGCTGTAAATTCCCATATTTGTCCAGGATATAAATAACAGTTTTGGTTACCGGTTTACCGATCGGAGGTAAATTGGGTATTTCTACCGCCGGGTCCAAGGTCATGGCTGTTACCACGTGGGCTTCAGCCGGGCCATAATGATTGTGAAGATATACTTTATTTCTTTGCAAATATTCCCGGAAAGTATCGTTCACCACCACCTGCTCCCCGGCGGTTATGATGTGCCGGATGCAGCGGGGAAAATTTTCACTGTAATCTTTTTCATTGAAAATAACTTTTAACATGGACATCGGGAAAAACACTGTTCTAATTTCATTTTTCTCAATGATATTAAATAATCCCGGTATGTTTGTCCTGGCATCGGCCTGGATCAAGATCAATTTTCCCCCAGCCAGGAAAGCAGAGAATATTTCTTGAAATGAAATATCAAAGCTGATTGTAGTAAATTGTAAAATACAACTAAAATCAATGGTAGTAAATTTGAATCCGAATAGTATTAAATTGACAAGATTACGATGTTCCAACATGACGGCTTTTGGCTTGCCCGTCGAACCCGAAGTGTAAATGATATAGGCAAGATGATTTGAATGCTGAATGCGTGGAAGCTCGAATGCTGAATGCTGAAGCGGTGCCTGCGGCACCTCCTTTAAAAATTCATAATTGATAGTTAGCTTTGCATTACTATCCTTTAACATATAATCAATTCTTTCCTTTGGGTACTCAGGATCGATAGGTAAATAGGCGCTGCCGGTTTTCAATATACCGAGGACACCGATTATCATCTCAAAAGACCTTTCGATCATCAGACCTACGACCGTATCGGCAGCAGCGCCTTTGCTGCTTAATGTATTTGCCAACCGGTCGGACCTTTGATCTAACTCCCGGTACGTCAGGGTGCTATTATTAAAAACCACTGCGGCATGATCGGGAATACGGTTGACCTGCCCGGCAAATAATTGGTCTAATGTGCCGGTCGTATTGAAATCAAATGCCGTATTATTTAATTCATACAATAATTGGTTCTTTTCAGATTCATTTATGATTTCCAGTTCCCAAAGCCGCCGGTCCTGGGCTCCCGGTTGGGTTAAAGCTTGCAATAAATTTTTTAAATAGCGGATGAATTTCTCTATCGTTTCCGGTTTAAATAAGCAGGTACTGTATTCCAGTACAAAGTAAAGTTTCTCTCCCATCTCCACCGCCGTTAAATTCATATCGAATTTAGATGTTCCTTTTATGTGGACATAAGGGCCTTGTTCATGGTTATCGAATGCATCATCCTTGTAGACGGCGTAGTCAGTCTGGTTTAATAAGTTAAACATGACATCAAATACCGGGTTCCGGCTCGTATCGCGTTCTAATGCTATTTTATCCACTAAAACTTCGAAAGGATATTCCTGGTTCTCATAAGCCTCTAAAGTCCGGTTTCGTACTTCTTTGAAGAAATCGTT
>JAUPLE010000001.1 GCA_030837085.1 Acidobacteriota bacterium
AAAATATCAATTAAATGAGATTCAGTTGAGACAAATTTTCCGATATTCGGGTGGTATTCCATTCCACATCAGGTTCTACGAAAAATGGATATCCGGAGAATCAACTATTGAAGAGTACTCGAAATCCATTGCCGCAAAGTACAGCCGGGAAATTTTCGAATTTTTCCGGGACTTAAACCGGGACGCATATCTTTTTATTGTTTTTGCGCTAGACCAGGAATTGATAGGGGGGGAAATCAGCTTGAAAAACTTCTTTAAAACATACCCCTTATTAAATGAACTCCTGCCAAAGTCCCAGTTAACAAATGTCCTGGTTGCTTTGAAAGAATATGGTAATCTGTTCTCCGTGGAGAGTGATGAAGAGAATTTTTCAATCAAAATGCAGGCTGAGGTGTTACTATTTCATGAAGCAATTAAAAACCTACCCTGGATAAGAGTATGGGCAGAGATGCTAAAATTCTCTAAAGTTTCCAGTATGGAAAATGCGGAAAAAGCAGTGTCCGCGTATGGAGAATTGATCGGGTTCAAATTGGAAAGCGATGATCTAACCAAGAAGGTCTCGGAACAATTCAGGGAATTTTATATCGCCCGGATAAACGCAGATGGCAGAGAGACCCTGGGAATGCGATTGGAAACCTTCATCGTTATTCCCTTCAAACCATGGAAAACCGGTAAAAGCAGCCCGGAGTTTCTGCAATTTTATATCTCACTTCAAGAGGAATTCAGAATTCATTTGAAATCGATTCATGAAGGCGCCTCGATTCCAAAGTTTTATCTCATATTCGCCGAATTTCATGGAGGTAAAAAGGAATTCATTAAAAACGAATTAAAAGACCTGGAAAGAGTACCCATCCTCGACGCGACGATGATGAAAGGTATTATCCTATCTCCCAGCCCCCTGGCGGCGTCTAAAGATTATATATTCAAGCAGCTCAACATCAGCGAACGGTCTCCATATATCACTGCCGGGGCGGTCCAGGATCTATTTTATGGGAGGAACCTGGAAATCGCCCTTATACGGGGATTACCGGAAAATATCGGCATCTTCGGCACCCGGACCATTGGAAAGACCTCCCTACTCCTAAAACTGTACCGGGAGATTAAAATGAATACCAATTGGAAACCTTATGTGATCGATTGCGCCAGGATCGATAGTGAGGAAAGCCTGCTTAAGAACCTGGCGCAAAAAATGCAGATCGATTTTTCAAGTATATCGGATATAGAAAAGTTCAGGGAGTATATCCTACGAGAGGCTGAAAACCATAATGCCCAGTATCTCTTTCTACTTGACGAGGTAGACCGATTAGTAAAATATGATGCTGACCATGGCCAAAGGATTTTTAATACCTTTAACCAGATGTGTACCGAATCTCTTGCCAGTGGAGGAAAAGCTGCTCGTTTTCTCCTTTGCGGATTTTACGAGATGTATAAGCAGATGAGCGATCATGAATCCCGATTGTACAATTTTATGGTTTTTTTACCATTAAAACCGCTAGATAAGAAGAGCGCCCTTACCCTGGTCACCAAACCAATGCAAGATATTTATGTCCATTGGGAGAATGAAACAGATGCACATTACCTGGTGGAACGTTGTTCCGGGCACCCCCTCCTACTGCAAACAGCCTGTCAGGCGCTCTTATCTACCCTGGATCGGAAAATAAGCTCTAAAGACACCATCGAAAAGAAAGATGTAGATGAAGCCCTGATGGCCCAGGAATTCCGAAATATATGCCTGAGATTCTATCGTCCGACTTCCGATGAAGAAGTTAAGAAAAAAAAAGCCTGGATAAAACATAGAGAAACGACTGATATGCGACAGTCATTATTGGAACATATTCATCGTATCATCCTTCTCTCTACCGCTATATCACGGTCTAAAGAAAAAAAAGAGAGCTTCACGTTGGCAGCGATTCAAGCGGATTTAAAAAAGTATGGCATTACTATATCCCCGGAAGATTTAAGAAATACCCTGGATTATCTGTGTTTATGTGGTGTATTTCGCTTGCAAAATGAACCCACATTGCTAACCACCCATGTAGATAAGGTGAGGGAAGCCATGGCGGATGAGCTAAGTAAAACAAAGCAAGAGAATTTACATACATTCGAAATAACCGGCATTGAAGAACCCGATTTTTATTCCCATATAAATGGGACATTTTTGAGTTTCTCTTACGAATTTGCCGTGCAGATATTTCCGGATTTACTGGTTGCCGACCTGGGGGGGCTTGATAAATGCGAAGAAGAACTAAAAAATTTGATAAAATTGAAAAACAAAGAGAAAAAAGTAGGGGATAATCAAACACCAGGAGGTTTTAAAAATGAACCGGGAATTTTTAAACCATCTATTGAGTAAGATCGCGCAAAGCAGATATATCAATCTTTTCTTTAAAGATATTGAACTAAATAATAAATTGCCTATTCAGGCTCTTGTCCCAGAAATCCATCGGTCTTATTACGGCAACATATTCGTCGATGTAGATATCCGGGTCTTCAATGCCTGTAAAAACGAATCCCAGGAAGCGGTAACACTTTTACAGATCATCAATAACAATCCGTCAGCCAGGGAAAATAATATCTCAATTACAGATGCTATATCGATTACAGATACCCTGGATCGTTTAAATATAACATTAGGAAGTCCTGGATTAATCGTATTCCACTGTTTTGAGGATAATTGCAGCGAAAGGGAGAAAGATACCCTCAGGGCCATTCGCAGGTTTCTCAATGTCCTCAAAATAGAAGAAAATATACCTCGTTTACTGGGAGTTTTGATCATCAGTAAAGATAGAATCGACCGATGGGAACTGTTCCCTGAATCTAACCTTGACGGAAGGTATGTCTTGTTTTCACAAGCCTTCAAATCTGAATTGTATACGTAACAGATCAACCAATACCACTTTATCCCCGATACAATTCTGAGGTGACAGGTCATTCAAGAGGAGATCGGAAG
>JAUPLE010000713.1 GCA_030837085.1 Acidobacteriota bacterium
AAGAGTCGTTCGCAGAAGGTGAATCCCCTTATGAGAAATATATTTCCGCGGCCGATCTCGCGAAGATAACGGGGATTACCGGGCTGAAACTCATTCCCCGGGATCCCAGCAAAGGCGCGGGCGGGGATTTGAATTACGCAAATGCCAATGGCGAGATGGTCATTATGTTTCAATTCTTATCGTCAAGTTTCTTCGAGGAATTCAAAAAAGCGCCCCAAATGTACGGCACGCCTCTTAAATTGGAAGGAACCGATATGGACATTCTCATCGGTCCCCAGAAGCCCCCGCAGTACGCTTTGATTTTTAAAAAGGGACTCTATACCGTTTCCATCAGCTCTTTTTTCAATTTTGGGGGCGCAAAACTCGGGACTCTTTATGTTGAAATGCCTAAAATAAAAGAGCTCGCCCAACTCATCGCTTCACGCCTCTAAACAGGATCGTATTTACATTGAAACAAGAACTGGAAAAGCATCTTAAACAAAAAGTGGTACTGGATACACATTCCTCATGGGTGTATATCGGCGTCCTGGAAGAAGTGACCGACCATTGCGCCGTATTGTCCGAGGTGGATGTCCACGACCGCAAAGATACATCCACTTCAAAAGAAATCTATATCTGGCAAAGTACTACCTCTGGCGTCAAAGCCAACCGCCAGCGTACCTATGTCAATCTCGAATACGTAACCAGTTTCTCCCTCCTGGATGATGTTAAAAAGTTCTAATAGCCAGTTTATCATTTTGAAAAAATTTTTTTTCATAAAATAACGAGGAAACCGTTGAATTTTTCGCATTTGTTTGATATCTTATAGTCTTCTCGCTAATCATTCACACGTGAGGTTGAAATATGAAAAAAGTATTCGTGGCTGATCAGGACGAAAAATTTCAGGCAATCTTGCAATCCCTATGCCGAAAAGGGAACGTCGACCTGCGCATTTACAACTCCAGCATGGAAATCCTGCCTTTGATCGAACAGGAAAACCCGGACCTGGTTTTTATGAACCTCGAATTGCCGGATATAAGTGATTTTGTTATGTTCGACTTATTAAAAAAAGCCGATACCAAACCCCCTATCCCGGTATTGATTACTTATTCGACCCTGTCGGAAAAAGAACTGCAAAATTATAAGAACTTGAAATACCAACCCCAGGGTTATCACAAGAAACCTCTCAAAGATAAAGATCTCCAGTCATTATTGTCAGTGTACCTGGGCGATATTGCCGGCGCTGAAGGAAAAAAAGCAAAAGACGAAATAGACGTCGGAGCTGACGAAGAGGATACATTAGTGGAAGAAGATGATAGTATGTTTAACGAGGTTATGACCGATGCAGGATTTGATGATAACCCGCTGGATTCATTGGTTGAAGAGTCGGGACATAAAAAACCCATTGAAGCGGTTTTTAAAGTGAGTGACGGCAATTCGGTGGATGTTCGGGAACGAACCTCCGAAAGAGAACGTGCGGCGCGGATTGTTTCACTGGAAAAACAGAACTACTTCTTAAGGAATGAAAACAAGCAACTGCAAAATGAAATTGAAATCCTGAAAAAGAAACCCCTGCAACTGGAAAATGAACTCAAAAACAGGTACGATGAAAACAAAAGCACCATCAACCAACTAACCAGACAGGTGGAAGAACTGACTGTTAAATTGACTGATAAAGAGAGAGAATTGGTGGCCAAAGATCATGAATTCGAGAAAAGATTGAAAAAAGAGGCCGACGACATGATCCGGGAAACCGAAGAACGCCTCCGCAACGATATCCGCAAATTCTACCAGGATGAACTCAGCGCCCAAAAGGAATTGAACGCCAAATTGCAGCATGAAATAGCCCAACTAAAAGAACTTGAAACTAAATTCAATGATTCTATCACAGAGAAAGCCCAGCTCTCTCAAAAACTAAGCGAATTGGAAAATGAGAAGAAATCCATAATGAAAAGAGTGATGTCTTCAGACGATGATTTGGCCAGGTTAAAAAAAGAAAAGGAAGAATTAGAAAAATCGCTTTCCTCTACAATAGAGAAATCCTCCAGGGATCTGGAATTCGCTCGTGAAGAATTGAAGGATTGCCGGACCAGGATCGGTATGCTGGGTGAACTCCTCCAAAAAGCCGTTACCCTGACCAAGGGCTAAAACAAAGAAAAAAGAGCAACGAAAAATAATATTTGACACACCTTTCACTTTCTTATACAATATACCTTCGATTTAATCATAAATTTCAACTCCCTGACGGGACAGGAAAAAGAAAAGGAGCATAGAAACAAAATGAAAATGAAAACAAAAACGTTTATGTCAACCATCAGTATCTTTATCATATTCGTATTGGTTTTATCGTTTGTACCGGCGCCCCTTGAAGCGTGTACCAATTATTTAATTTCCAAAGGAGCATCAGCGGACGGTTCGGTCATGATAACCTATGCCGCGGATTCCCATGAGTTGTATGGGGAACTATATTATACCCCCGCCGGTCGTCACATCGAAGGTTCCATGCTGGATGTCTACGAATGGGATACCGGCAAATACCTGGGAAAAATAAAACAAGTACCCGTAACCTATGCGGTAGTGGGCAATATCAATGAACACCAGGTGTCCATCGGCGAGACCACTTTTGGGGGCCGCGAAGAATTGACCAAAGAAAAAGAACCCAATTCCAACATGGATTACGGCAGCTTGATGTACATTGCCATGCAGCGGGCCAGGACCGCACGGGAAGCCATTAACGTCATGACCGGCCTGGTGGCGGAATATGGCTATGTCAGCAGCGGCGAGTCCTTTTCCATTTCAGATCCCAATGAAGTATGGATCATGGAAATGATCAACAAAGGCCCCAAAAAAAAGGGCGCGGTCTGGGTAGCCCGCAGGGTACCGGACGGATATATCTGCGGTCATGCCAACCAGGCCAGGATACGCCAATTCCCCTTAAACGACAAGACAAACTGCCTTTATTCCGAAGATGTCATCTCCTTTGCCAGGGAAATGGGATATTTCAAAGGGGAAGACAAAGATTTTAGTTTTGTCGATGCCTATGCGCCGTTGGATTTCAGCGCGTTGCGCGCCTGTGAAGCCAGGGTTTGGAGTATGTTTCGACGGGTCGCCCCTTCCTTAAACCTCCCGGACGAATATATCAAAGGCAATCCCCAGGCTGAACCCCTTCCCCTGTGGATCAAACCGGATAAAAAATTAACCGTGCGGGATGTAATGGAATTAATGAGAGACCATTTCGAAGGCACGGACCTGGATATGACCAAAGATGTGGGCGCGGGTCCTTTCATCCTGCCCTACCGCTGGCGCCCCATGACCTGGAAAGTGGATGACGTTTCATACTTTCATGAACGCGCCGTCTCCACCCAGCAGACCGGTTTCTCTTTTGTCGCCCAGTCCCGTTCCTGGTTGCCGGGCCTCATCGGCGGCGTTCTCTGGTTCGGTGTGGACGATACCTACAGCACCGTCTATGTACCCATGTACTGCGGGATTAACCGCGCACCGAAAAACTTTGCCGTGGGTGTAGCGACATTCCATCAATTCTCCTGGGATTCCGCTTTCTGGGTCTTTAATTTCGTGGCCAATTTCGCCTATTCCCGTTACTGCGATATGATTAAAGATATCCAGGTATTGCAGCGGGAACTGGAAGGAAAATTTTTGGCAAACCAGGCGGAAGTGGATAATGCGGCCCTCGAATTATACAAAAAATCCCCTCAACTAGCGCGGGATTACCTCACGGAATATTCATCCCAACAAGGCGATGAAACCGTGAAACGGTGGAGAAAACTGGGCGAAGCGCTCATCGTAAAATACATGGACGGCAATGTCAAAGATGAATTGGGTAAAGTCCTGCATCCGAAATATCCTGATTCCTGGTACAGGACGATTATCAAAGAAACCGGAAATAGGTATAAGGTAATCGAGAAAAAGGAAAGGCCTTAACTCTTGAGGTTTGACGCTGAAAGGAGAAAAATGAAAAAAGCAATTTTTGCCCTGGTTATGATGGTGATGATAATGCCCTTTTCGAATGGGCAAGAAACCACTGAAACCACTGAAACCATTGATGCGATTAATTTTATTGCCCGGGATATTGCCGGGAATAACGTGGAGTTGAGTGCTTATAAAAATAAGGTTGTACTGCTTGATTTTTGGGCCACCTGGTGCGGCCCTTGCCGGCAGGAGATTCCCAATTTGCTCGATATTAAAGAGTCCTTTAAAAATACCCCCTTCGAAATCATCAGTATTGCCCTGGAGAGGGGAAATACCGATACCGTCAAGCGGTTTATCGAAGAGCAAAAAATGAATTGGGTGCACATCATCGATTTAACGTCGTGCCGGCAAATTGCTGAAAAATACCAAATCAGGTACATCCCTACCATGTTTTTGATAAGGAATGGAAAAATCCTGGCCACCGATCTACGCGGCCAGGAGTTAAAAGAAAAAATAAAACAACTGGTATTCAAATAGAATAAAAACCCTGGCGGCCATGGAAACGAGTTCCTGGCCGCTCCAACTTTTTTCCTGCTTTTTCATTTGACAATTCCATCATTTTAGAGTACAAATAGACCTTGTTAAAAAAAGTCTCGACAGGTTTTACAATTTGGTATAAGTTATGGAATTGAAATCAAAAAAAAATAGTGCGGTTAGCGACGATTTGCCTCCCATAAAGATAAAAGATATCCCTCCCTTCGACCGTCCCAGGGAAAAGATGATTAAGAAAGGTCCCAGGTCCCTATCGAACCTGGAACTGGTGGCTGCTATCCTGGGCAGCGGCTGTAGAGGGAAAGATGTTTATGAAGTGGCCGGCGAGATTGTTAAATTAGTCGAAAAAGATTTCGAGAAATTGTCGGTAGTGAAGCTGAAGAAAATCGGGGGCATGGGAACTGCTAAGGCCTGCCAGGTAATGGCGGCCGTCGAATTCTCAAGGCGTTTCCTGTTCCAGGAGGGAATCCTGATTCGAACCGATAGGGATGTCTTTAACCTGGTGGCGGAAGTAGCCAATGAAAAACAGGAATATTTCCTGACCTTAACCGTGGACGGCGCCAATCATCTCATTGAGAAGCGCACCGTTTTTATCGGCACCTTGAACCAGTCCCTGGTCCATCCCCGGGAAATTTTTGCCGACGCCCTCAACGACCGGGCCGCCGGCATTATACTGGTCCACAATCACCCCTCCGGGAAAAACGAGCCCAGTAAAGAGGATTATGACGTGACCGACCGGCTGGTAAAAGTCGGCAAAATCATGGGTATCGAGGTCATGGATCATGTTATTATCAGTAAAAACGGTTACTACAGTTTCCAACAAAACGGCTATTTTTATAAAAAAAAATAAAATAGCCCATAATAAAACAAAGGTTTTTTTTTCCACGTATATATAGACTTAAAAAAAAAATTGCGCTAAGATATAGATTAGAAAAAGGAGGCATAATGAAACGTTTTATATTGTTTGCTGTCGCGGCGGTGGTTTTGACCGTCAATTTGTTTTCAATCGATGAAGCTCGATTTATGAGCGACCCAGATATAAACGGGAGTAAAATCGTTTTCACTTATGAAGACGATTTATGGCTGGTGAGTAGCGAAGGTGGAATTGCTTCCCGGTTAACCAGCGCTCCCGGTCGCGAATTCTCGGCCAGGTTTTCACCTGATGGCCAATGGATCGCTTTTACCGGCGAATATGAAGGCTCGCAAGATGTATATTTAATGCCCGCGGTAGGCGGCGAAGTCAAACGTCTCACCTATACCCCCGGGGGAGCCCAGTCCATCGGCTGGACCCCCGACGGAGAAAAAATCGTTTTCCGTTCCTACTTTGAAAATTTCCTCATCCGGGACCCCAATCTCTATTTTGTCCGGAAGACCGGTTTCGCGCCCGAACGCTTTCCAATGGAACGCGGATCCCGCTGCAGTTTCTCCCCGGATGGGAAAAAAATTCTCTATACCCGTAGGGGCAGGGAGGACTACCAGTGGAAACGCTACAAAGGCGGCGAACATACGGATATCTGGATGTATGATTTTGGCGCCAATACATTTAATCCCATGTCCGATTACGTGGGCAAAAACATTTACCCCATGTGGATCGGTAATACCATGGCTTTTCTTACCGACAGGGACACCGGCATTGTCAACATCTATTTCCAGGACCTGGATACCAAAAAAATCGAACCGGTTACCCGGTACACCGATTTCGATGCCATGACGCCTTCGCTATCCACCGATCGAAGTCACATTATTTACGTCCAAAACGGGTATATCCACCTGCTTAATTGCAAGGACCGAACAGACCGGAAACTATCCATATCGGTCCAGTCGGACCAATGGCAAATCCGCGGCCGGGACATCAATCCCAAAGACTATATCCACTACGCTACTATTGCCAATGACGGTAAACGAGTCGCCCTGGAAGCCAGGGGGGATATTTTCAGCATCCCCACCGGCAAAGGGCAGACCTCCAACCTTACCCAAACCCCGGGCGAACGGGAAATGTTTCCCCAGCTATCCCCGGACGGCAAACGCGTGGCATTCTTTTCAGATAAAACCGGCGAATATCAACTGTATATCCGGGAATTGACCGATGGAAAAACAACGGCCCTGACAGATACCCTGGACCGCGCCGTTTATGATCTACTCTGGTCCCCGGACGGCAAAAAAATCCTCTTCGGCAACAAGGATTTTTCCATTTTCTATATCGATGTAGAGACCAAAAAATTGAAAATGATCGACCATTGCAACCAGATGAAAAATGATGAATTCTACTGGAAGATCAATGATTACAACTGGTCGCCCGACAGCCGCTGGGTTTGTTACAGTTTTGTTCAATACAACCGGAACAGCAAAATTTTTATTTACAGCCTGGATAAAGATCAAAAGTATCCCATTACCGATGACTTCTTCGATAACCTGAAGCCCTGTTTCGACGCCGATGGAAAATACCTTTATTACCTCTCCAGCCGGAACTTCGATGTACAGATGGATTTCTACGAAGATAACCATGTTCTCTGTAATCCCCAGCAGATCATGGCCGTCCAGCTCCAGGCCGGGCAGAAACCCCCCTTTATCGACGAAGAAGCAGAAAACAGCGAAACTCCGGCCAAGAAAGAAAACGATAAAAAAGGCGCTAAAGACACCAACCCCGGCATGATCATCGATATCGACGGCATATCGACTCGGACCTTTGTTATCCCGGTCCCGGCCGGAAATTATTTTTATCTTAAAGCCGCTAATGGAAAAATCCTGTGGGCTTCCATCCCAAAATTTGGCGATGATGAATATGAAGAAATATTCGAACCAAAAGGAAAAGCCAAATGGGACCTCCATATTTTCGATATGAAGAGCAGCAAAGAAATTGTGTTAAAAGAAAAGATCAGTAATTTCAGGATTTCCACCAATGGGGAACAGTTAATTATCCAGAAGGACGGCGATTGGTTCACCCAGACGGTAGGGAACGCTTTTGAAAAGATCGAGTTAGGGCAAAAGCTGGACCTGGAAGGCATGCTCTATAAAGTGGAAACCCTGAAAGAGTGGAACCAAATTTTCACCGATACCTGGCGTTGGTACAGGGATTTTTTCTATGACAAAGACATGCACGGTCAAAATTGGAAAGCACTGGGCGACACGTACCGGTCGTTTATTCCCTATTTAACCACCCGGCGGCAGTTGAATTGGTTGATGAGCCAGATGGTAGGGGAGTTGTGCGTCGGTCATGCCTATATCGGCGGGGGCGACGAAGGCCCTAATATCCCCCCGGAATCGAAGTTGTTTACTGGATTGCTGGGAGCAGACCTCGTACCCGATAAAACCAGCGGTTATTATAAATTCGAGACAGTATACGGCCCCACGGAATATAACCTGGACCTGGAAGCCCCGCTGGTGAGACCGGATATCGAATTAAAAAAAGGCTGGTATCTCCTGGCTATCAACGGTAAAGAAATTAAAGTACCGGAAGATTATTTCAAATATCTCCAGGTGTTACCCGACCAGAAAGTAAAAATAACGGTTAATCGCCTCCCTAACATGACCGGCGCCAAAACCCATGAAGTCACTCCCCTCAAAAATGACCGGAATTTACGTTATTTCCACTGGCTTACGGGAAATATCCGGAAAGTCTTAGCCGCCACGGATGGGAAAGTCGGCTACATGCATGTCAATTCCATGAATGACAAAGGTATCGGCGAATTTGATAAGTTCTGGCGGGCGTTCCGTTACAAGGATGGTATCATCATCGATATGCGGCGAAATTCCGGCGGCTGGACAGAATACTTCCTGATCGATAAACTGGAACGGAAAATGGTTGCCTACAACAATCTAAGGGATATGGCCCCTTTCCATTACCCCGGTTCCGTATCCAACGGAAAATTCGTGGTGGTTACCAATGAATATAACGGCTCTGACGGCGAAGCCTTCGTAGAACATTTTAAAGCCAGGAAATTGGGCAGTGTCGTAGGTATGGTCTCCTGGGGCGGCCTGGTTGGAATTCTCAATGCCCAAAAAACCATCGATAACGGCAGTGTGAACCAACCTAATAATGCGTTCTATGGCAAAGAAAGCAAATGGTGGGTCGAAAATCACGGCGCTGATCCCGATGTTGTAATCGATAACGACCCGGCTTCCGTGATGGCCGGAAAAGACGCCCAGTTAGAGAAAGCCATCCAGGTGGTGCTGGAACAGATTAAAAATGATCCGTTCCACTTTGCCCCCAAACCGGCTTATCCGAAGAGATAAAAAAAAATGGCCAGGAACCTTTTTATAAAAAGGTTCCTGGACCTCCAAAAATTTTTGATTATGTCAACTCTTCATGATGACTCAGAATAACCGGGTATACAACTTTAGTTTTTCAGGCATTTCAACGTTCAAATCCTGTCCCCGGGCTTATAAATATAGATATATAGAAGAAATACCGGAAGCCTTTAACACTATTGAAGCTCATATGGGTTCCAGCGTCCATGCCGCCATCGAATGGGCCTATACACAGCGGCAAGAAAACTGTGATCCCGGGACCACGGAAATCCTGGATCAATATAAACAGGTTTTCTGGAACTCCGGGGGATTAGAAAAAACCAGGATCGTTAAGACCGGCTTCACTACAGATGATTATTTCCAGCAGGGAAAAACATTCATTTTATTTTTCTTGAATTCACTTTTTCCCCAGGACATAAGCACCACCCTCTACCTCGAACATAAATTTGAAATATACCTGGCGGATGGCATTAAATATAGAGGTGTGATCGATCGGATAGCCAGGGAGGAAAGTGGATTTTTGCGGATAATCGATTACAAAACCGGTAGAGCCGTCTCCCCGTTGGAGAATTTCCAGTTGCCGTCATATGCCCTCTATGTTTTCGAAAACAATATCGATAATGAAGTGCGGTTATGTATCGAGGATTTAAGGGAGCAGCGCAGCATGGCCGTATCTTTTTCCCGTGGAGAGGCAAGGCAGGTTCGCGCCGGTTTGATTAAGGATATTGGGCAAATAGTGGAGACCGCTGAGTTCAAAACCAACCCTTCGATATTATGCCGGTGGTGCGGGTACAATCATATATGTGAGAGCGCGTACCAGTCGGCAAAAGAGTCAAGCGGTGAGGATAGGGGAGTCGGGTGTCCCATGTGCGGCGGGGAGTTGGTGCAGCGGAATGGAAAGTATGGGCCGTTTATGGGGTGCAGCCGTTTTCCCCAGTGTCGTTTCACACGGCCTTGCTGATTTTTTCTTGACAAAGATTTCTCCTGTGTTAAAATGATCAATGGATAGAATAAATATAAAAGAAAATATTAGGCGGCAAACTTGTGGCTGTCGGATGCTAGATAAATACATGGCAATGTCGTATTGGGACAAAGGATGAATTTCAACAAAATCAATCGAAAAATCCACTACTGGACAAGCATAATCATTATCGTGCCTGTCCTGGTTATTTTTTGCTCCGGTGTGTTGCTTCAAGTGAAGAAGCATTGGAGTTGGGTCCAGCCAACGGAGCATCAGGGCACGGGCACAGCCCCCAACCTGAGTTTTGAGGAAATTTTAGCAATCGTTAGGGGGATTCCGGAACTTGGCGTCTCCGGATGGGATGACATCAACCGCTTCGACGTCCGACCGGGACGAGGAGTAGTAAAGGTCTTACTCCATAATGGTTGGGAAGCCCAGATCGACCTGGGAACCGGTCTCGTTCTTCATACCGCGTATCGACGTTCGGATCTGATCGAGTCGATTCACGACGGGTCGTTTTTTGCGGGTAAATGGAGCAAGCTCGGCTTGTTTTTGCCCACGGGTGTCGGCCTATTGCTGTTATTGACAACAGGGCTGG
Source organism: Acidobacteriota bacterium (assembly GCA_030837085.1). Classification (GTDB taxonomy): domain Bacteria; phylum Acidobacteriota; class Aminicenantia; order UBA2199; family UBA2199; genus JAKAGC01. The sequence continues at coordinate 10,266 of JAUPLE010000713.1, forward strand.
GGATGTGGTTTCCCTTTTCCAGGAAGCGCAAACGCAGGAAAACGACACCAAACAAGCCGATGCATCGGGCAGATAAAGGCAGCGATTAGCATTTACCGGCGCTGGCCGAATTTCCTTTTTGAAATAAAGTGGGAAGCGTGGTGGACCAGGAGACCGGCTGCGAATCCGATAAACATATTCACGGCCAGTGCGCCGATGACCGTTGCGGTCATCGGGATTAAGTCTTTGCCCGGTCGGATGTCTTTGGCAAAGCGGGTCAGTTCGATGCCCACCAGCAGCATCATGGCGCCGATAATCGCCATGGGGAAACTTGAAAAAAGCGAGAAAATCGAAGCAGCCAGGAACAAGCCCATGGATATTTCGATAATACCTTCAATGATATTTGTGCCGCCGGTCCTGGCGCCGAAATAATACTGCCCGGCCAGGCCGCCGGCGCCGTGACACAGCGGCATACCGCCAAAGAAAGGCAGCGCCAGGTTCATGACGCCCATATTCAGGGCCAGGCGTTTTTCAGGCGCCGGTTTTTCCGGCCAATATTTCTTAATTAAAGCCGAAGTTGCGATAATCGCGTTCGTGGCAGTAAGCGGTATTTGGGCAAATCCCGCTTTTACCATCGATTCCCATACTTCTTGCAGCCGGAAATGAGTAAGGGGTGGGAGTTGGAAGGCAAGAGGTTGAATTTGTAGTTGGCCTTTGGCTAATGAAATGATTACGCCCATTATCATCAGTACGATCGCCGCCGGGGCGTAACGGTTTGTTCTCAGCGTCAAAACGATAATAATAGAAATAATACCCAGCAGCCACCAGCCGGAAATCATTTTAAAGGCTTCCACAGCCAGGAGTACACCCAGTGCGATCTGGATGCCCCGGATTACCGAAAGTGGGGTAATTTTCGCAATCCAGTCGATGATGCCTGTTACAGACAGCAGCAGCCAGGTAATCCCCATGGCAAAACCCGAAGCGTAGACCATGGAGGGGGACCAGTGTTGAGAGATCGCCACGACGCCCAGGACTTTCATCGGTTCGATGGGCATTGGCAGGCCGTATATTAAGCCGGTCACGATATTGGCCAGGCCCATCATTACCAGGAAACCTGCCGGGTTCAGGCCGCAGACTACAATATAGCCGACGGCAAAGGGAAAAAGGGTCCCATAGTCCCCCATGGACCCGGCTAATTCTCTCAAATTAAATTCAAACGATTTAATTTTCATTATTTTTAAGAAAGTGTTGTTAAAGCAAAAAACCTTATTTAATCGTCATAAGCAGGTATATTATCAAGTTAATTAGCCCCTGTCAATGAGAAAAAAAAATATTTTAATGAAAGATTTTGAATTTGGGCTTGACAATACTTGAATAATCGTATACAATGTTATCTTAATCAGTAAATAAAGGTTTGACAACTTGTTTCAGTTAAAATTTGATCTTTGTTGAATTTATAAAGTTTCTACCTCTATTTGAGTTTAAATTTAAAAAGGATGTTGTTACCAATGACCGTAGGAACAGTAAAGTGGTTCAATTCACAAAAGTGTTACGGATTCATTGCACTTGAAAGTGGCAAAGATATTTTTGTCCATCACAATGCAATTCAGTG
>JAUPLE010000714.1 GCA_030837085.1 Acidobacteriota bacterium
CGTTACTTTTTGGCTTTTCACTGCCAAAAAATGGAAAAGTAACGAGGTTTGCCGTTGTTTCACTTCCGAAAAATGGAAATGTAACGGGGTTTGGGGTTCTTTTCAATCAAAAAAATGGAACGGCATCGAGGTTTGCCGTTCTTTTCCCGTCGAAAAATGGAATTGCAGCACGGTTTGAGGTTGATTAGTTAGCGGTGGGATGCAAATAAAGGTGCAACGTTAATTCTTTGCAGTGCTATTTCAGAATCGCTACCAATTTCTCCAGGTCATCGATTGCTGTCTTTACTTCTTTCGTATAAATATTCCTATTGTCATGATGGCACGAAGGATTGAAAAGGTGTTTACGGTCGCTGTCAAGCCTTTCATCGATCATTTTTTATCTCCTTGAATAATCTGTACAGGTTTTACAAGACGGCTGTGAACCAGGCCATGCCGGATGGTATCGTCTTTATCGCAGAATTTGACAAATGTTTGAATATACTCTGTCTTGAAATCGTCGGTATCCACCGACTTGAAGGGTCTGATAAACTGAGCGATGCGGTCGTTGATATAACAGTGGCTTTTCTTCATTTCGGGTTCGAAGTAAAGTCCGTAGGTCATGCCGTCGATCACCCATTCAAGGGTGGAAGCATCGGAATTCATGCCATGCCCCCTGGCAAACATTATCATATCCACAAGGCTTTCGAAAGGGAGTTGGGCTTCTTTGGAAATGCGGGGGATAGGAATTTGTTCGACATAAATCTTTGACATAGAAAAGTAGCCGCCGCGCATCTTGGAAACTAGTGTGTCTAAAAAAAACCGGGTCACATGAGAATTCAATATGGCTAGTAAATATTTATTACCTGGAGTTAAAAGGAAAGATGTCTTATCAAGAAAGAAATCCTTTCCGACCAGGCAAAATTGATTTTCCATTTTTGACCATTTGTTTTTTTATCGATTTTACTCAAGTGTTCCCAGACCACCGAATAATCCTTTTTTACGTCAATCCGCGGTATTCGATTTACACTCTTATCAATATACCCATTGTGTGTATTAATCAACCATAAATCTGCAAACTCCGCTTTATACCGCTTAATATCGCGCCCCCTTAAAATGGGTTTTAAAATTTCTGCACTCTTCAGGTCCCTGGCAATCAGTTCATCTTTCTTCTTCCTATCGATAATGAACGCTTCATTCAAACCCGGTTATTATTCCACGATAGATCCCAATTTTCCAATCCTTCAATGGTACGCGCTTGCTTCGATTCGTTTTTTAATTGCCGTTTGCTCGCTTGTGAGAGGCCATTCTTGCCTGGCCCCTAATTTCAAGAGAGGCAAAATAGGTGGATATCCGGATATCATTAATGGATAAAGTATATCCACCTTTGATATATTTTATTCATAATCAAGGCTTTATTCTTTCTTTCGAAAATCAGGATTATTTTTGCTTTTCAAGCTGTTCCAATCTTTTCTTAATATCGGACAGGTTTGTCTTATATTCTTTGTTTTCTTCCTTAAGGTCCCGGATCATTTTCTGTTGTTCCTGAACCACCTTGGTTAAAACCGCAGTAATGTCCATCGGACTTAAACCTTTACGGTCCGCAGAGGCAACCAATTCAGGCACATCTTCAGCAATGAAGCCCACATTCATATCGGACTTATCAATCTTATAATTAAATACCACCGGTGTAAGGCCGGCTAAAGTGTCCATCGCCTTAGTAGTGTCCAGGGGATAAATGTTTTCCTTTACTGTACGACTGGAACTATCTGTCCAAACGCCACTGGTGGTACAATAGGCACCACTGGACATTTTCAAAAAACCGTTCCCATTTAAGCGCAATTTCCAAATACCATTTACCATCAAAAGCACCGGATGAAAGGTAACAGAACCAAAACCGGAGTAAGATTCTGTACCGGTAATGAAGGCGGTGGAGCCACCTATGCGTTTAACTGCCAGAGCAGCATTAGACCCGGTGGTATTCGCTTCAATGGTATAAAGGGGGGTTTTTGTGTTTATACCTAGTTTACCGTGAACGGTGACGATTTTATTATCGAATTCTCCATATAGTAGAGGCGTGTTGCTAGCATTATTGGCAATGTATAGTTTATTGGAACCCGTCGCATTATACCCGGCAGCATTACCAATATAGATATTGTCGGAGCCTCCATTATTATAGCCGGCAAGATTACCGATAAAGCAGTTACCTGTTCCATTTATACTGCAACGTCCAGCAAAATTACCAATAAAGATATTCTCACTCTCTTGATTGGAAAATCCAGCATCAACACCGATGAAGACATTATAAAACCCTTCTATATTTTCATGTCCAGCCTCTGCACCGAAGAAATTGTTACTGAAACCATTTTTCACGGAATATCCAGCAGTTTCTCCAAAGAAACTATTGAAGTTACCGTTAGTAAGGGAAGCCCCGGCATCTACTCCATATAAAGTATTAAAGGCACTCAGACTTTTCAAGACACTCTTCTCAGACGAATTTTTTCCTTCGCTGCCTTCTCCGGTAACGTTTTTTCCTTCATGTTTAAAATTTTTCATAAAATCAGTTATATCCTGATCGCTGAGACCATGAGCTCTTAAAATATTCTCCAGTTTTTTATCTGGATTATTTTCTTTCCCCTGGGCAGAAATCCCAAAAGGCATAAAAAACACAAGTAAAGACATAAATATACATACATGCATAACACATAATTTTTTTAACATTTTTCCTCCTTTGACTTTTTATTTGTTTTTATCTGACTCGCAATGATGAAAAAATAGTAAGTAATGTCTCATTGTTTTTGGGGAGATACCTCACTTGTCTGTCCCCTAAATTTTCCTCACGGGAATATCACCAGCGGCGGATTCGGCGGCAGCATCTTTTATAATAGTAAGCCTATCATCGATCATTTTTTATCTCCTTGAATAATCTGTACGGGTTTTACGAGGCGGCTGTAAACCAGGCCATGACGGATGGTATCGTCTTTATCGCAGAATTTGACAAAAGTTTGAATATACTCTGTCTTGAAATCGTGGGTGTCCACCGGCGTGAAGGGTTTGATAACTTCGGCGATACGGTCGTTGATATAGCAATGGTTTTTTTTCATTTCGGGTTCGAAGTAAAGACCGTAGGTCATGTCGTCGATCACCCATTCAAGCGTGGAAGCATCGGAATTCATGCCATGCTCCCTGGCAAACATTACCATATCCACAAGGATTTCGAAAGGGAGTTGGGCTTCTTTGGAAATGCGAGGGATAGGAATTTGTTCGACATAAATCTTTGACATAGAAAAGTAGCCGCCGCGCATCTTGGAAACTAGTGTGTCTAAAAAAAAACGGGTCACATGAGAATTCAATATGCTTAATAAATATTTATTGCCGGGGGTTAAAAAGAAAGATGTCTTATCGAGAAAGAAATCCTTTCCGACCAGGCAAAATTGATTATCCATTGATGTTTCCGCCCAAACAATTTTATCCTTCGTAAATTCATTATAATAAGCAATAGTATCCTGAACTTCAAACCATTTATTATTGGTTTTTTTGCGGCATCCTTTTTCACCGTTCTGCTCAAGTTTTTTACCAAATGATTCCAAATATGCCTTAACTAACGGATACGCATCGATATTAATCTGCAATGCCGGAAAAGTCGAAATCAACCACAAATCCGCAAACTCTGCTTTATTCCGCTTAATATCGCGTCCTCTCAAAATAGGTTTTAAAATCTCGGCACTCTTCGGGTCCCTGGCGATCAACTCATCTTTCTTCTTTCTATCGATAATGAACGCTTCATTCAACCCCGTTAATATTCCACGATAGATCGAAACTTTCCAATCCTTCAACGGTACACCGATTGTTTCGATTCGTTTCTTGATTGCCGTCTGCTCGCTTGAGAGAATTACATACGATTCTTCATTGAACAAAGGCTCGCATTCACCTTGCTGCGCAAGCAAATCTTCAAGAGATACATCGCTTGCATATGTCTTACTCAAATCCCATGCCCTGGCTTTGAATTCACGGTTGGTTTTATGCCAGACCAGGATATTTGTATATGTCGTTGCATTTTTAAAAATGGGCGAATCGCCAAAGTCCATCAACTGCGAAATAGCGCCATTCTCTATGAAAAATTTTCGCATCGCCTTTCCATAATTGGCCCGCATCCATTTATTACTTGTTATATATGTCAGCACCCCACTCTTTTTTAATAAACGGTAGCCCCGCTCATAAAATAAGCAATATATATCACCTGTCTTTACATACGTTTCATAATTCTGCTGTTCCCAATCTTTTTGCTGCTGCATCCCGGAAAAATTTTGTATCTGCACATATGGCGGATTACCGATCACGATATCGAACCCTTCTGCTGCCTTCGGGAAAAAGTAACGTGGCTCAAAAAAAACTACTGCTTCATGTTTGAATAGGTTTGTGTAACTTTTCCATAGTCTAATTTCTCGTTCATTTTTTTCAATTTGACTTTCGTTCTTTTTTGTTAGGGCCTTGTTAAATCGATCATCAACAATATAAACGCTCAGGGTTTTAATCTTTTTTATTTTTTCTTGTACCTTGCCTTCAATTAAGTTTGATATTTCAATCTTCAATTTCTTTTTTTCATCAGGCAGGCTAGTATTAAAGTATTGACCTGTTAGACTATTAAACTTTTCAAAAAAAGGATCAACCTGGTTTTTGTACAAACTGGTTTCCGTTGTCTCCGATTCCGGCGCCGATATTAATGTATTAGCAGTAACGATTTTGAAATCCAGGTTTGGCAGAGGCTCAAACCCCCTGTTTGGTTCATTAGGTTTTTCGGACTGGTCAACCAATAATGATATGAAGAAACGCAGCTTGGCAATCTGGGTTGCGATCGGCTGTATATCCACCCCGTATATACATTGCTGTATAATCCCAAGCTTTCGAACATAGTTCCATTTTTCATTTTTCAAACGCTTGCGAACTTCTGCCTGCATATAGTCAGGGAAATTCTTAACTACCATTTCAAACCATTGTTTATTCTCCGGGTCCAACTTATGGAGCAAGTGTATCATTTTTTGAAGCGCCCCCATCGGGAAGGCACCTGAACCGCAAGCCGGGTCCAGTATCTTGCAGGCATCGATAGCCTTAATCAAAATTTCGGTTTCTTTGGGAGTGAATGGATTGGGGTTTTCGGAATAACTGAGCAGGTCGCGGAGTTTCACCTCACCCCCTGGCCCCCTCTCCAAAGGAGAGGGGGGATTGGATAGGGCAGTTTTGATAGAATGCAAAACGTTTTGAATATTTTTGAGGATGAACTCATTTTTGAATCGCAATACGCGGTAGCCCAGGTCTTGAAGACGTTCAGTCCGTACCCTATCAATTTCCCGCTGTTCTTCCGAATTATGATATTCACCGTCAACCTCGATCACCAAATTAGCTGAAAGACATATGAAATCCACAATATATTTATCGACCGGGTGCTGCCTTCTGAACTTGAAACTTAACTTCCTGTTTCTGAGTTCTTCCCATAATATTGCTTCGGCTTCGGTAGCGTGCTGTCGATTTTCAATAGTAAGTGGTTTTAGTACTTTGTAAATGTCTGGGGATGTCGTAATGTAGCCCGGCGTTTTCTCCCACACTTCTCCCTCTTCATCGGAGAGGGTTGGGGTGAGGTCTTCTCCCTCTCCTTTGGAGAGGGCCGGGGTGAGGTATGCCATCAACGATTCATCCACCATATAATCCACAATTTCACGCGGTGTATAAAAGGAGCCGGTCTGTTTCCGGGCGGTAGACTGCGTCTCCGGGTTGTAGCTCGCCAGGAGATTTTCAAATACTTTACCCAAGAGTTCGGGGTCAAGCGCGATTTCTTCTTCTATCGGAGTATTCTCCTCAATCGTAAACTTGTACGCATCCAATATATCGATTAATCCACAAACTGTGAGTTTATTTTTCTTTTTATCGTCATACTCTTTACTCAAATCAATGCCAGGGTATTCACCAAAAAATAATTTATCGGGCAATATGGGTTGATTTTTCTTCTGTGTAGAAAATCCATCTAAACGAATTTCTATAGGATTATTACTGTCCTTTCGCTGATCCAGACAATCAAACAATCCACCGTTTAAAAAAGGTATATTTTCAAAATAGCTGAGAATGTTACCTGGGTTTATTAATAATTCTTCATAACGGTAGACAAGGTGATTGCAATACCCTTTGGGATTTAAAAAACCTTTTTCAATAAGCTTTCGATTGCCGACTGGTTGGTTAAGGGTAGCAAAAAAAAGATTTTGTAAAATCGCTTTATAATAAATGGTTTCACTGCCATTTTCGCCTATGAAATCTGTCAGGATATCTCTCAATTTATTCTTGTCAAATAAAACAGGATTTATTAAGCCTTTTTCTTTCATAAACCAGACAAAAAGCAACCGCGTCAATAACCGGATGAGCGATTCACTTTGATGGACTTTTTCATCGATTTTGTCTTCTTCAGGACGTATTTGTGGAAACTTTCCTATTTGCAATGCCCATAAATACCAATCGAAAAGCTTTTCATAAAAGCTGTTGTTAAGAGCCTGCGTATCCAGCGCCTTCCGCCAGGCTTTGTGCAATTCTTCAATGCCGGTGACCTTATGTTTATGTTTCAGTTCATCGAGAGACAGATCGAATAGGATTTCAATATGGGCGCGGTGGGGATTTGCAATATCGATATCTTTGATGAGGGTGACTTTTTCCAACACATCTTTGCGCTCATCCTTTTTGTTGAGTCTGCGATCAATGATGGCAAGCGTAAGGCTGCCCCCGGTTTTGAAA
>JAUPLE010000074.1 GCA_030837085.1 Acidobacteriota bacterium
CATTTTGGCAATATTAGATTTTGTGGCTAAAGAAACCCTACCACATCGAAAGGAGCCAAGAAGTCATCCAAGAGCAATAAAAAGACGATCAAACTGTAAATATCAACTACTGACTAAACCAAGACACGAGTTCAAAGAAATTCCACATAGGAGTCAATATCGAAAAAATGCGTAACTCAACGACATTCAGAACTAAAAAAAAGAACCTTCAAAATTTAGTGTGTAGCCTTAACTTAGTGACATTCGGGACAGGCAAAAAAATTCTCAATTATATGAGGGCTTTTGCGAAGCACTACCCGGGGCGCGAATTTGTGCAAGAGGTGCTTGCACAAATTACCTGGTATCATAATATTGCTATATTTGAAAAAATAAAGGAAACCGATGAACGTGAGTGGTACATTCACAAAACCATAGAACATGGCTGGAGCCGGGATATCCTGGTACTGCAAATAGAAACCCATTTATATCACAGGCAGGGAAAAGGGGAATCCAATTTTTCACAAACATTGCCATCGCCGCAATCGGATTTAGCCAGGCAAACACTCAAAGACCCTTATATTTTTGATTTCCTGATGCTTGAGGAAAATGCAGCGGAACGAGATATTGAAAAACAATTGACATACCATATTACCCAATTTTTACTGGAATTAGGGGCAGGTTTTGCGTTTGTCGGCAGGCAATATCATCTCGAAATCTCCGGTAAAGATTATTATATCGACTTGCTTTTTTACCACTTGAAATTACGGTGCTATATCTTAATTGACTTAAAGGCGAAGGAATTCAAACCCGAACATGCGGGAAAGCTTAATTTTTACCTCTCGGCGGTGGATGATTTTTTAAAGGGCGGTAATGATAACCCGTCCATTGGGATTATCCTGTGTCGAACAAAAGACAAAGTGTTAGCGGAATATGCTCTCCGAGATATAAACAAGCCGATAGGCGTATCCGCGTATCAATTAACGAAAGCAATCCCCGAAGAGCTAAAATCCAGTCTGCCATCCATCGAGGAATTGGAGCTTGAGTTAGCGGAATATTTAAATGAGAAGCACTGACAAAAGTTTTCAAAAGAGGTTGGCCTTTGTTGTTGAGGGGAGAAAGAAAAGAGAACTTACAAGAAAAATCTTTCGAAGAAAACGGAATTGTATGCCGTGCTGCATGCCGCCGATGAAACAAATGGAACCCGGGAAAGGTATGAGAACTTCTTCGGGATGGATGTTCAATTTTGCTTTGATGGTTTTGAGGGTTGGTGGAAAAAATGCCCATTCAATTTGAAATAACTGTTTTAGCCTATTTGATCGTGGGGAAAAAATGGCCGAAAGAAATCGGAATGGCACCCAACTGGCACCAAATCTCTTTACATAAAAAAATAAGGTGATATCATGTTTATATTCGCGGTCCATATTCAAAATTTTCGTTCTTTCAGTGATGTTTGGTGTTTCCCGAACCCATCACTTAATTGTATAATTGGTCCAAATAACAGTGGTAAATCAACACTGATTGCTGCACTTTCTATAGTACTTGATCCAAAAGCACCATATTATAAGGAAGATTTTATTACTCAGTTTGATTATTACAATTGCGATACCACGAACCCAATCACAATTGATGTATGGTTACGGAAGCAAGAAAACGAAAATGAAGAAATTATCACTAGAGCATTTGATAAATTCAGTCGTTGGAAAATAACGAAATTAGAGAATGGGCATCCGGAAAAACTTGAAGCAATAATTACCGATCCGTTAAATGACATACAACCGACGGCAACTGAATCAACTGACGAATTATTACGGATTCAATTTAAAGCAACGTGGGATGAAAAAACAAGAGGTGCAGAGCACCAACTTTTGATAGTGAATGAGATAGGAGATCCGATCGAGCCATTTTCACAACCATTACGTAAATTAATAGGATTCAATGCTATCACGTCTAAAAGAGAACCTTTACGTGATATATCACTAAGTAAAAGAGGCGTTTTTGCCCAATTTTTAAATGATGATGAAATTAATCCGCACTTTCGGAAGCTGATTGATGAACTTGAAGAAAATAAATCCGGGTTGCTTGATGCTCCAGGAGTCAAACAAGTCATTGAGCGCTTAAAAATAATTGTAGCTGCTCAGGTATTAGGTGATTCTTCAGGGACTAATGATGATTCCGTAAGTATTACATTTCTTAATTCAGAAGTCAGCAAGCTGAGATCTGAAAGTTGTTTTTCGATTAAGGTCGGAAATAAACAAGGAACTGGTGCTGTGCCGCATAATGCGATCCATGTGCCGTTGGAATATCAAGGAGATGGCATTCAAAACCTTTTTCTTATAATTTCGCTTGCTGAAATGATCAAACAACGAACGGGTAATTATCATTGCATCTTTGCATTAGAAGAACCGGAACAGCACCTTGAACCTTCTCAAGTAAAGTGGGTCTATTCTGAATTATGCAAATGTTTTGGCAGCACTGTAGATGATGCGAAACAGAATCAATTATTCATAACATCGCATTCGCCTGCATTGGTTGGAGAAATAAAAGGGGCGGATAGTCTTATTATCATGCCTGTTGAAAAGACGCAGGACATTTCACCAAGAATAGTAAATGCCAATTATTTGACCGGTAGTACAAAAAAATCTTTTGAACGAAATAGAGATTCATATACAAAAGCATTGCTTGCGAAATATATACTCGTGGTTGAAGGTGCAAGCGAGTTAGGATTACTACCGGTTGCATTTCGGCACTTATCTAAAGACGTGTGTGACAATCCGTTTCATCTGGGGTTAGAAATAGTTGAAGGTGTAGGCAAAGAGGGGGCAAAAAACTTAGGCCGTGAGCTTTTACCATTCAATCGTCCCGTTCACGTTCTCATTGATTATGACACTCCAAAAGGTAAAAATAAAAAAATTAATTTTAAGCAAATATTTGAGATTCATCGTGAAGAATTTCATACTACCTATTGGTCAGAGTATGATTTATTACCATTTGTGGATGGTGCAGACCTTGAAATAGTATTGGTAAAAGAAGTTCCAGCGGACTTACTTTTAGAAGCTATTAAAGAGGCCTATCAAGACCCTTGTCATGATTTCAATGTAGACAAATGGAAAAGTCAGTGTGATAAGCTAAATGATCCGGCGTTGCGAGAGAAACTAAAACGGCTATTCCCACCGAATGAAAAAGAACTTCGATTTCCAGACACACTTCTAAACAATACCGAAAAGCAGGCATTTCTATTTACCCTGCTGCATGAGCCACATTCTTGTAAAAGCGTAAAAGAAATGCGGATTATCGCAGAATATCTTGCATCTAATAATGCATTGCCAAAATCGCTTGAGTTGCTTCGTAAACGCATTCTCAATTGGATAAAAAAGAGATCTTCTATTTTAAAGCAAGACTATGTGGTAGGAACTGACAGTGGAAATTGATGCAGAAAAAATTGAACTTCGAAATGCGCTTTTTACTTACGGCAATATAATAGTAGAAGCTGCACCCGGAACTGGAAAGACTTTCACCGGTGTTTATCTCGCTCGCGAAGCTTTTAGAAATGGCTGGACTAATAATATTGCTAGAACTCTATTTTTAACCTTTTCAAAAAATGCCCGAGTTCAAATTGAAGATGAGATAGACAGATTATTTAAAGATAATGAACTCTCCCAACAAGAAAAACAATCTATCCGGGCGTCAAACTATCATTCTTTTTTCTATGAGATATTGCAGAAAAAACGAGGTTTTTGGGGCATATCAAAGTTACGCCCCGCCACACTAAAAGAAGCAGATGAACGTGATGATAAAAAGAAAATAAATGAAGGCATTAAACAGGGGACGCCTCGATACGATGATTTCGCTACGATGTTTTATGAACTAA